>JBEKBL010000017.1:0-14337 GCA_050015415.1 Solirubrobacteraceae bacterium | reverse complement strand
CGGCGCGAAGGCGGCCGAGGAGCTACGCACTCAGGGCTTTGACGGACGGGTCGTACTGCTCGGCGCGGAGTCCGAGCGCCCTTACGAGCGTCCTCCGCTGACCAAGGACTATCTGCGCGGCGAGTCTGAGCGCGAGAAGGCCTACGTTCATGCTGCCGGCTTCTACGCCGAGAACGACATCGAACTCGAGACGGCGACCGCAGTGACGGCGATCGATCCGGCAGGTGCACGCGTGACCGTCGACGACGGTCGTGCTCTCCAATTTGACCGGCTTCTGCTTGCCACCGGCGCTGAGCCGCGTCGCATATCTATCGACGGCGCGGCTCTCGACGGGGTGTACTACCTGCGCACGCTTGCCGACTGCGACGTGCTGCGCGAGCGGCTCGACGGCGGCGGGCGAGTGGTGGTCGTCGGTGCGGGCTGGATCGGCAGCGAGTTCGCTGCCTCGGCCCGCCAGCGCGGCCTGGAGGTAACCATCGTTGACCCGCTCGCGCTGCCAAACGAACGGATCTTCGGCCCGGAAATCGGCGCGTTCTACCGCGACGTTCACGTCAAGCACGGAGTGGAGATGGTCCTCGGTCAGGGCGTCGAGGCACTTCTCGGGGAGACCGCTGTCAAGGCGGTGCGGACAAGTGGCGGACGCGAGATCGCCTGCGACTTCGTCGTAGTCGGCATCGGCGTTGCACCTCGTGTCGAGCTCGCCAAGGCTGCGGGCCTCGACGTCGACAACGGCATTCTTGTCAGCGACGCGCTCGAGACCTCGGCGCCGAATGTCTTCGCGACTGGCGACGTCGCCAGTGCTGAGCACCCCTTCTACGGTGAGCGCATCCGTCTCGAGCACTGGGCTAACGCGCTCAACCAGGGGCCGGCGGCCGCCCGCTCGATGCTCGGCCAGACGACCAGCTACGACCGCATCCCGTACTTCTACTCCGACCAATACGACGTCGGGATGGAGTACTCCGGCTACGCGCCGAAGTGGGACGAGGTCGTGTTTCGTGGCGAACGCGAGAGCGGCGAGTTCATCGCCTTCTGGCTCAAGGATCACCGCGTCATCGCCGGCATGAACGTCAACGTCTGGGACGTCAACGAACACGTCCAGGCGCTCATACGCTCGCGCCGACCGATCGATCTTGAGGAGCTGACCGACCCCGACACGCCACTCGAATCGTTGTCGGGAGCGGAACCGCACGACCCCCAGTGACGCGCGACCCACACCTGGGCGCACCGCCGTCGCACGCTTGACACCCCCACCTTTACGCAGATAACGAGCGTTCCGCCGGGCGCACCGGAGAGGACTCGGGTACGCGGTTGCACTCGAGATGTCGCGCCAGATCATCGAGACTCGGCTCCGCGTGCAGCGCTTTGCTGCTCGGCGCTGAGCAGCTCAAGCAACGGCACCGAGGCAGAGCGAAGCCGCTCGAAGGAGTCTTTCATTCGGGAGTCGGCTGCCGTGCCGGTCTCGCCGGACGCTTTCACTCCAGGAGCAAGCCCACGGGCCAGGTCCGCAGCGAGTCCCTGGGCCTGTTCCAAGAAAGTGCGAGAGACCCGTGCATCGATGAGCACCGGAGCGCTGATCGACAGGATGGTCATGTACGTCCGGACCTCGTCCAGGGCCGCATCCCGATCCCCCGACCCATTGATCACCGCAGATACGCCCTCCTTCGCCCGTGTGGCCTGGGCCATAAGGATCGCCGCCTGCGCCGCCGTGGCACGCGACCGATCCTTCAGCTGGCGCACCCTTACGACTTGGTCGACCACCAACACTGTGATCAATAGGACGAGGATCCCAGCCACGACGTCTGTGGCAAAAGCGCGCTCGGCCCACCAGCGGCGCGCGGCGCCATCGCCCAGGTCGAGCGCGACCAACCCCACAGTTACCAGCGTGATCAGCGCAGCAGCGGTGGCGCCGGGCCAGCGTCTCAGCACCAGGCCATCGTAGGCTCCCGGCGCCGTACCCGCCTGACGCGGACGGCGACCCCTTGGGACGTGTAGCGTGTCCTGATGGCCGGCTCACTGATCGACCCGAGCGCGCCTCCGAGCGGTGATGGCTGTGTCGAGTGCCTTTCCAGCGGTGGCTGGTGGTTTCATCTGCGGCGCTGTGCCGAGTGTGGCCACATCGGATGTTGCGATTCCTCGCCCGGGCAACATGCGAGTGCTCACGCCCATGAGACGGGCCATTGGATCATCGCGAGCTTCGAACCCGGCGAGGGCTGGTACTACGACTACCGCTCGGACCAGATCGGAGACGGTCCGCCGCTCGCCCCACCTCAGCACCACCCGCTCACCCAGCCGACCCCCGGGCCGGCGGGGAAGGTGCCTCACAACTGGGAACGGCAACTCCACTAGCCACGCGGCAATAAGCTGGGCGCGAGAGGTGGATGTCGACTGCTGCGGACCAGAGACCTGGATGCCACGGCTCGGAGTCCGGTGGTGGCGAATCAACCGCCTGATCGAGACCTCGCCGAGCGTGCTCGGCATCCCTGAGCCAAAGGACACGTATGCCACTCGCCGCTTCTACCTACACCGTCGGAGATGGGCTGCTCACAGTCCTAGAGTTCGCTTTCCTGTTCCTTTGGATTTGGATCGCGGTCGGCGTTGTCTTCGACATCTTCCGCAGCCACGATCTCTCCAATTGGGCGAAAGCGTTGTGGATGCTCTTCATCTTCGTCCTCCCGCTGGTCGGCGTGCTCGGCTACCTGATCGTGCGCGGGCACACGCTGCACGAACATCAAGCGCAAGACCGCGCACAATACGAAGCGTTCCGCCAGTTCACGCGAGGACCGAGTTCAGCTGGCACCGCGGACGACCTCCACAAACTCGCCGACCTCAAGGATCGCGGAGTGCTGACCGACGAGGAGTTCGAACGGGCGAAAGCCAAGGTTCTCGGTTAGGGGTTCGAGGGTGCGGCGCTGCGTAGCAAGCCGCCCGAAAGCCTGATCAGTCCCGATCGGGCGACATCGACCCATGACGCCAGACGGCGAACACCACAGCGAGAGAAAGAGCTTGACGCGACGGTCATGTTTGGGGCTGGTCTTGGTGGTCGCGCTAGGCGTGCTGGTGGCGACCGGTGCAAGCAGCCCGGCGGCCGCGCCGGTGCTGTCCGGATCGTGGCCGTATCCGAATGCCGATCTGGCCAACACTCGGGTTGCGCCTGGCTCGACGATCTCTTCGAAGAACGTGGCCAGTTTGCGGCGGGCGTGGGCGTTCAGCCTTACTGGATCGGCAGCGTCGGGCGTGTCGGTGTACGGCTCGCTGGCTGCAGCGCCGATTGTGGCGAACGGCATCGTCTACATGCAGGACCTCGACGCGAACGTTTATGCGCTCGCGCTCTCGACAGGGAAGCTGAAATGGGAATACCGCATCAATCTGGCGGAGAAGTCGGGACCGGGACCGGATGGGGTCGCGGTCGTTGACGGAACGGTGTACGGCGATTCTTCGACCGCGGCCTTTGCGCTCAGCGCGGCGACCGGCAAGCCGATCTGGCGCGACGGCGACCTGCTCAGCAAGGGGCAGGGTTCGTTCGAGATCCAGCCCCAGGTGGCGAATGGACGGGTCTATCTGGCGAGCGCATACGGATCGGGGCCTGGCGGCGGGGTGCTGTTCGCGCTGGATGCGTCGACCGGCCGGCTGCTGTGGAGGTTCAACACGATGCTCGGCGAGGGCGCGGGCGTGCAGGCGATTGGCGCCGGCGCCGGCGGCGCATGGGAGACGCCGCTTGTCGGTCGCGACGGGTCGGTCACGTTCGGCATCGGAAATCCCTATCAATCGGCCGCCGCGGCGATCGCGAATCCCTCGAAGGAGCTCTACAGCGACAGCGATGTGAACCTGGACGCAGCCACCGGCAAGCTCCGCTGGTACTACCAAGGAGTGACCAACGACTTCAAGGACTACGACATGCAGGTCTCGCCGATCGCGGCCCGCGTCAACGGCGTGCCGGCGGTCCTCGGCGCCGGCAAGATGGGCTACGTCTACGCGATGAACGCCAAGACCGGCCGGCTGATCTGGAAGACGGCGGTCGGTGAGCACAACGGCCACGACGACGATTCGCTTCTGGCGCTGGAGCACCGGAGCACGATCCGTGCGCCGTACTCGTTCCTTCCCGGAGCCCTGGGTGGGGTGCTGACGAATATGGCGCTCGCCGGCGACAGCCTCTACGTCGCCACGATCGACTCGAAGTTCACCCTCACCAACTTGCAGCAGGTCGACGGCGCTCCCTCCACTGCTCCTACCGGGGAGATTGAGGCACTAAATCTGGGGACGGGCAAAGTCGAGTGGGACACGAAGCTGTCCCAGATGGCCCTCGGTGCCACAACGGTTTCGAACGACCTCGTATTCACGACGCTTTACAACGGAGTCCTGATTGCGCTTGACCGAAGCACCGGGGCGATCGTCTATCGCCACAACGTGCCCACCTCGACGAACGCGCCGGTCACCATCGCCGGCAACGCCGTGCTCGTTGCCGCAGGCGGGCCTACCCTGTTCGGAGTAACCGGCGGGCGACCCGAGCTGGTCGCCTACACCGCGCCCTAACCGCGTTACCAACGTCTATCGCCGCTGCTCATTGGCCCAGGTAGCGAGCGACGTCGCATGCGTCGTGCTCGAGCGTTGCTTGGTCGGTGGCGTTGAGGGGCGCGAACGGTGCCAGCAGAAAGCGTCGGTTGGGCATTGTCCAGGTGGTGACGGCGCGGCCGCGGACAAGCGCGATCGGCCGGAAGATTCCGTTGACGGTGACCACGTTCACGTTCTGGCCGAGGACCGGCTCGCGCGAGCGCCAGCCGTGCAGCAGCGGGTCAAATGCGCCGAGCAGCCGTGGTGGTGGGAGCTCCGCCGGCGCCTCGGCACTAGCAAGCTCGACCAACCCATCGCTGCGTTGCCGTAGCTGGCGAGCGATCGCGGTCAATCCGGCACGGGCATCGCGCAGCGGGAGACCCGACCACTTCGCCAGATCGCGCTCGTCCGCCGGACCGTGCCCTCGTAGGTAGCGGCGCGCGAGCTCAGCCACCGCGCGCTCGCGCTCGACCGGCTGCTGATGGCCGAGCCAGTCACGCGCGAGCGCGAAAGCGTGCTGGCCGTCGATGACCGGTCCGCGAACGATCAATCCGCGGAGCGACGCAAGCACGAGGAGATGCACGAGGGCTTGGCCCTCGGTGCGTACCCCGGCGCGCGCGATCCGATCGCCGAGCTGCACTCGCCTCAGCGGCCCCTCCTCACCCAGCGAATTCTCGATGACCTCAACGCCGCGCTCCGCTGCCGCGACGCTAACGCCCTCCTGGCGAAGACGCCGCTGATTGCCTGCCACCATCCGGGGCGCGGTCAGCGCGTGCAGCCATCCGTAGTCCTCACTTCGAACGAGGTGCAACGTGCCGCGGTTCAACCAGCCGATCACGAGCGTCCGCTCTACGCTCAGGGCGCGATCAACATCCGTGGCACACAGGCCCGTGGTTCGCGCGCGAATCGCAAGCCGCACGCCGCGCGCATCCTGCGCCTGCAAAGCCAGCAAACGCTCAGCGACCGCGACCGCGTCCCCGGCCGGCACGCCGGCAAGCAGCTGCGTCGTGAGACGCTCGGCGACCAGCCCTACGCGAATGTCACCTTGGGCGCAGACCGGCGCAATCTACGGGAGCGGCAGTCCGCAACGATCGTGAGCGGGGAGAGCAGGAGAGCGTGCGAGGGCCTGACCCGACTTGCGTCGGTCGTTATCTGCGCGTGGTTTCGGCCTGCCGGAGCTGCTCGAGGCCGTCGAGGATGAGGTCGAGGCCCCATGCGAACTCGGTGCCGCTGTCGTATCCGTTCTCGGGGAGCTTCGCTACGACCTCGGCGAGATACGGGTATTCGTCGAGTGCGCCGATCGTTGCCGCTCTTCTTTGCGCGGCTTCTCCAGCTGACTGCGGTGTCTCGAAGGCGAGGTCTCGCTCTTGGAGGGCGAAGCCGTAGATGTAGGCGTCCTGCGCCGAGTAGGCGTGGACGGCCATTGCGAAGGAGAAGCCGGCTTCGCGCAGGCAACCCATTACCGCGTTGTGGTTTCGCAGGTTCGCCGGGCCTGGGTGTCGTGACTCCATCATTCCGATCGCCCAGGTGTGTCGCATTAGCGCTTGGCGTGTCGAAATGGCGCGGCGGCGCATTGCCGAGCGCCAGTCGAGGTCCGCGGACGCGAGCTCGATCTCAGCGAAAACGATGTCGATCATGCCGTCGAGGAGCGCGTCCTTGTTGGCGACGTGCTTGTAGAGCGCCATCGGAACGACGCCGAGTTCCTGTGCGAGGCCACGCATGCTGCACGCCTCGAGGCCTCCCTCGTCGGCTAGCGCGACGGCGGCCTGCAGGACGCGTGCTCTGCTCAGGGGTGTTCGGTGGGTCGTTGTCCGCTTCGGCATCGTCGCTTGACAAGTGTACGGCGTACACCTATAGTCCGGATCCTGAGTGTACGCCGTACACCTGACAGAAAGGCATTCCATGAACGCCGACGCGCCGTACCCCGTCCAGTACTCGGTCGACTACCCGGACCGCCCACTCAACCGCCTGAGCACGTTCTTTCGCCTGTTCATGGTCCTCCCGATTGCGATCGTGATCGCCCTGATCGAGGGCGGCAGCTACGCCTACGGTGGCGGGAGGGCAGCCGGGGCGATCGGCGCTGCCGGCCTGATCGTGCTGCCGACGCTTCTGCTGATCCTGTTCCGCCAGAAGTACCCGCGCTGGTGGTTTGACTGGAACCTCGAGCTGATGCGGTTCTCCGCCCGGGTCGGCGTGTACCTGGCACTGATGGATGACCGCTATCCCTCCACGGACGAGCATCAGGCGGTGCATCTCGACTTCCCCTATCCCGACGCCCGCAACGACCTCAACCGCTGGCTGCCCCTGGTCAAATGGCTGCTGGCCATCCCGCACTACGTTGTGCTGCTTTTTCTCTACATCGCCGCGTTCTTCGTCGTGATCGCCGCGTGGTTCACGATCCTCTTCACCGGTCGCTACCCGCGCGGTATGTTCGACTTCCTCGTCGGCGTCGGCCGCTGGACCAACCGCGTGATCGCCTACGCCCACGTCCTCGTCACCGACCGCTACCCACCGTTCCGCCTCGCCCCGTAAGGGGTCCGCGAGCAGATCCGCGAACGCGACCGCCGTGATCGTGCCAAGACCGAGGCCTGATCACGGCTTTCGCGGTACCCAAGCTTCGTCCTGCGTCCGCTGATGAGCGCAAAGGTAGCATCGGTAGGCTTGATTGATGCTCGTCGAGATCTGGTCTGACATCGCCTGCCCCTGGTGTTATGTGGGTAAGCGCCGCTTCGAGGCGGCGCTAGCCGCGTTTGAGCATCGCGATGAGGTCGAGGTCCTGTGGCGAAGCTTCGAACTCGATCCGGATGCGCCCGCCGAGAGGCTCGGCGACCGCGCCGCGCGCATCGCGGAGAAATACGGAATGACGGTTGAACAAGCGCGCTCGATGGAGCGGCGCATGGTCGAAACGGCCGCTGGCGAGGGCCTCGACTTCCGTTTCGACATCGCGCGGTCCGGCACGACGTTTGACGCCCACCGGATTGTCCACCTGGCTCAGGAGCACGGCCTGCAGGACGCGATGAAAGAGCGGCTCCTCCGCGCGTACTTCACCGAAGGCGAACTCGTCGGCGACCACGAGACCCTTGTGCGGCTGGCCGCCGAGGTCGGGGTCAGCGAGGATGAGACCCGCGCGGCGCTTGCCGGCGATCGATACGCCGCGCAGGTTCGCGACGATGAACGAACCGCCGGGCAGCTCGGCATTCGCTCTGTTCCTACGTTCGTCATCGATCGCAAAATGGGTGTGTCGGGCGCTCAGGCCCCGCGCGAGCTGTTGGAGCTGCTGCGCCAAGGCTGGGAGGTCTCCTCGCGCCAACCGCTTGTCGCCGTCGGCGAGAGCCGCGCTGCTGACGGCTGCTAGCTCACCGGCACTCCTAGCCGGGAATGTGCACCTCGATCAGGCGTTCGACGTATCCGTGTTCCGGTGGCCATGGGAATGTGGGGATGGCCTGGCGGAGCGTTGCGAGGCCGTGGAGTCCGGCCCAAATGTAGGCGGATTGGGTGAACGGGTCGGGTCCGTCCGGTAGGCAGCGGGTAACAATCGCAAGAAAGTCGTTGAAAGCGTCGACGCCTTCGTCTTCGCCGGTGGGTCCGCCTCGCACCGGGACGGGAACCCCCTCACGGATCGTGGTCATGAACAGGACGCGGTACAGCCCGGGGTGCTGGTCTGCGAACTCGAGGTATCCGCGGGCGTAGGCCCGGAGTTGGTCAACGGGCTCTGCGGCCGGTGGAATCGCTGCCTGCAGGACGGTGCGGAACTCCTTGTAGCCGGCCGTCATGACCGCGCTCAATAGCGCTTCCTTGTCGGCGAAGTGCAGGTAGAGCGCGTTTGGCGTTACGCCGGCGCGCGCGGTGACGGCACGCACGGACAGCTTCGACTGGTCACCGAGCTCGAGCAACAGGTCGCGGGCCGCGTCGAGCAGTGCGGCCCGTAAGCGCTCCCCCTGGCCGCGGGGGTTCGGAGAGCGGCTCTTGGCGGCGGGCACGAATGGAAGATAGCAATTGCCTTGACATATGTACATGTACAGATGTACAGTGATCGTGGTAGTTCAAGCCAACCGACCGGAGGAACCAAGCCATGCAAGCCACCTTCCCCAGAGCTCTGCCGCACTATCCCGTCCGCGTCGAGGGGCAAATGGAGCAGCCATCGCGCGGCTTGTGGCTCGTCAAGTGGCTGCTCGCGCTGCCGCACTTCATCCTGCTCGCCGGCCTCTGGCTCGCGTTCTCGCTCTCGTCCGTCGCGGCGTTCGTCGCAGTTCTTTTTACCGGGCGCTACCCGCGCCGGCTGTTCGAATTCAACGTCGGCGTTATGCGCTGGTCCTGGCGCGTCGCCTTCTACGCCTACGGCGTCAACGGGACCGACCGCTACCCGCCGTTCACGCTCGCCGAGGTCTCGGACTACCCGGCGCGCCTCGAGGTCGCCTACCCCGCCTACCAGCGCCGTGGCCTGGCGCTGATCGGCTGGTGGCTTGCCGGGATTCCGCAGTACCTGATCGCCGGCGTTTTCGTCGGCGGCTGGATCATCGGCTGGAGCGCCTCGCCCTGGGGCGGACTGATCGGACTACTCGTCCTGGTTGCCGCAGTCGTGCTGCTCGTGCGCGGCACCTATCCCGAGTCGATCTTCGATCTCCTGCTAGGGCTGAACCGCTGGGTCCTCCGCGTCGTGGCGTACGCGGCCGTGATGACGCCCGAATACCCGCCATTCCGCGTCGATCCGGGCGCGAGCGATCCCGCCGGCGCGATCATCGACCTACCGAGCACGGGTACCGCAACCACGACCGGCCACCGTTCGGCAAGCTGGAGCGTCCGACGCATCATGGCGATAGCTCTGGCGAGCATCACGGGCCTCGCCGGGATCGCCGCCATCGCCGCAGGTGCTACGGGCATCGTGTTCGACCAGACCCAGCGCAACCAGACCGGGTACCTGACAAGCGCTGCGGCGCCGTACTTGACCGGCACCTACGCCCTGGAGTCCGAGAGCTACTACGTGACAGGCGCCCGCGGGTTCGCCGCGCGCGAGCTGCTCGGCACGATCCGCATCCGCGCGCAAAGCAGCCGACCGGTATTCCTGGGCATCGCTCCGGCGGGCGCCGCGACCTCCTACCTGGCTCGAGTCGCTCACGCGCAGGCGAGCAACCTCGGCGCAGAGAGTGCTGACTTCCGCCCAGAGCCCGGTGGCGCACCGAGTACAGCCCCGAGCGCCCAGCACTTCTGGGCGGCGAGCACCGCCGGCACCGGAGTTCGCACGCTCACCTGGAAGGTCCGCAACGGGAGCTGGCGTGTTGTCGTCATGAACGCCAACGGCTCGCGCGACGTCGCGAGCGAGCTGAGCGTCGGGGCGAGCTTCCCGCATCTGCTCGCACTCGCCATCGCTCTGCTCGGCGGCGGACTCGTGATCCTGCTCGGCAGCGGCGCTGTCATCAACGTCGCCACCCGCCGGCCACGCTGAATGACGCCACTCCAGAACCCGGCCTTCGAGACGCCGGCTAACGCGTATCGTGCCTTGACACGGGCGGTAGCTTCCGTCCCGAGGGCATTTGTCGCGGGGTCGGCAACCGGCCGGCAGCGCGACTTGACTTCTGATGGTTCACCAGCCACGGGGGTCGCAATGCCGCATGAGCCTGATGTCCCCGCTTCGAGCGAGGTCGCTGTGCGTTTTCGGCGTCGTGTCGTGGTGGCGTGGATACGGGCAGCGGTTCCTCCGACTGCTGCGTCCCCTGGGCCTAGGACCCGCGGCCGTGGGTGAGGAGCAACTGCACGTGGTGTTCGGCGCCGGCCAGGTCGGGCGTGCTCTCGCCACCCGATTGACCGAACTCGGCCTGGCAGTCCGCACCGTCTCCCGCCACCGGCCAGCCGCCCTGGCTAACGAGGCCAGATGGCAGCCAGCTGACGCAGCGGACCCCACGGCCGCCACGGAAGCGGCGAAAGGCGCGGCAGTTATCTACCAGTGCCTGAACGCCCCGTACACCGGCTGGCCCAAGCTCTTCCCACCACTACAGCGAGGGGTGTTGACCGCCGCCGAAAGAAACGGCGCGCTGATGGTCAGCCTGGAGAACCTCTATGCGTACGGCCCAACTGGTGGGAAGCCAATAACCGAAGATCTCCCGCTATCGGCCACCTCCGCCAAGGGCCGAACCCGAGCGGCGATGACACAGGAACTGCTAGCCGCCGCGGACGTCGGTCGCGTCCAAATAGCAATCGGGCGTGCCTCGGACTTCTTCGGCGCTGGCGTCACCGAGTCAACACTCGGGAAGCGCGTCTTCGCCAACGCGCTGGCCGGCAAACGCGCGGACTTCATCGGCAACGCTGACCTGCCCCACACCTACAGCTACGTTTCAGACGTCGCCGCGGGCCTCGCCACACTCGGCACCGACGAACGCGCCGCTGGCGGGGTATGGCACCTACCCGGTCCCGAGACGATCACCACCCGAGCGGTTCTCGCGCTGGTCGCAGGCGAGGTCGGCCATCCAGTCGGCGTCCGCTCGGTCCCCAAGCTGGCTCTTCGCGCACTCGCCCTGGTCAATCCGCTGATGCGAGAGCTCGCCGAGGTCGCATACGAGTTCGAAGAGCCGTTCGTCCTCGACACCACCAGGTTCGAGTCAACCTTCGGCCGGGCAACAACCCCAATGCAGGCCGCGATCGCCGAGACCGTCGCCTGGTACCGGAGCGGCGCGACGCCATGAGCCACCTCGACACCACGAGCGCCGGCAACAACTCGGGCAACGGCCAGAGTGACCCGATTCCCACCATCCACTTCAAGCCTTTCTTTAATGCCGCCACCCGGGAGTGGATCGAGTACACGACAACCGGCCAGGAGACCGATGGCGAGGTTGTCCGCTTCAACTGGCGCAGCATGCCCGGCGGTGAGATCACCGAGCACCTCCACCCCCACCAAGAGGAGCGCTTCAGCATCACCGCGGGCGAAGCCCACTTCACGCTGGACGGCGAGGAACGGGTGGTGGGACCGGGCGAGACACTCGTCGTCCCGGTCGGCGCCCTTCATGCCGAACGCAACCCCGGACCGGGCGAGATCCGCGGTGTCGTCGAGCTCCGCCCAGCGCTCCACACCAAAGAGATGCATGAGGCATTCGCCGGGCTCGCAGCCGACAGCAGTACGACTTCGCGCGGCGCGCCAAAGAACCCGCTCCAGCTCGGCGCAACCGTTTGGCATTTCCGCCACGAAAGCCGCGTGACCTCGCCCCCAGTCTGGCTGCAGAACCTCACACTGCCGCCCCTTTGGGCCCTGGCAAAGGTCTTTCGCGTCCGTCCGTACCACGCCCGCTGGAACAGCCAGGAGACCACGAGATCGGAGCAGAAGCGATGAAGATTCACGCGCTGACAACCGGGAAGGTGCAGGTCAAGCGCAGCTTTCTCTACCCAGGCCACGGTCCGCGCCGGCAGCTCAACCTGTTCCTGCCAGGACCGTGGGCAGAGTCACTACCGATCCACTGCTGGGCGATCGAGCACGACGGCGTCCTGCGACTGGTGGACACCGGTGAGACAGCCGAAGCGCGGAACGTCCCGTTCGCGCGTATGGAAGTGACGCGCGAGCAAGAGCTCCCGGCCGCGATGGCCGCTGCCGGCCTCGCGCTCGACGACATATCTGAGGTGGTGCTCACGCACGCCCACGGCGACCACATCGACGGGACAGTCCATGTCCGCACGCGCGTTCTGATGAATGAGGCGGAACTGAGTTTTGTCGCTAAGAGGTCCTCCAGCGTGATGCGTCGCCTACTGCGTCAGCCCCTCCCGTCCGGGTTTGCTCCAGAGCCGCTCGCGCTTGACGACGGACCGTTCGGCGCGTTTCCGCGAAGCCGTGCGATCAGCGACGACGGCCGGATTGTTGCCGTCGATACCCCTGGGCACACCCTCGGCCATGTGTCGGTGATCTGCATCGACGACGCAGGCAATCACGTGATGCTCGCCGGCGACACCACCGATTCGCTCGAGCAGCTTCACTCGCTCCGCGTCGACGCGGTCGCGCCGAATCCCGAAGTGCACCTTGCGACGATGAGAGCGATCCTCGCTCACTGCGCGCAGCACCCAACGGTGTACCTGCCCTCACATGACCCCGAGTCAGCCGCCCGACTCGCCGGCGCGGTTACGACCGCCGAGTTGGCGCTCGCTGGCTAGCCAATCGCCACGAGCACTTGCACTTACACGTCAAGGAGGAAAGGCATGCACGCAGTCGTCGTCAACGTCACCATCAGCGATCCCGGAGCCGCCGCCAGCGCCCTGCACGAACAGCTCGTGCCGCGCATGTCAAAGGCCCCAGGCTTCGTCGCCGGGTACTGGACGATCAAGGACAACACCGGCCTGACCATGCTGATCTTCGAAAGCGAAGAAACCGCCCAAGCTATGAGCGAGCAGGCCAGAGCAGGCGTTCCCGACGCAATGACGCTAGTCGGGGTCGAGGTACGCAAAGTCGAAGCGCACGCCTGAGGAAGCTGCGGACGAGCACTTGGTTGCGCACGACGCGACTTCCGGCGGTGTCCGTTCCAGGTAGCGCAACCGTCAGCGCGGCACACTCACGCTGGTGTTTGACACCCTCAAGCGACCTCGCTACTATTACGTTATGCGATACACCAGTGAGCGATCTACTGACGCGAGCCTGCTTGTTCTGACGAGCCTCGCGGACTGCCCGAAGCACGGTTATGCGATCACCGCCGACATCGAGGAGCTTGCCGGCGTGCGGCTTGGGCCGGGGACGCTCTACGGCGCGCTCGCGCGGCTCGAGGGCAACGGGCTAATCGAGGCGCTCCCCGCACAGGACCGCCGGCGCCCCTACCGGCTCACCGCGGCCGGCAGTGCGGCGCTCGAGGAGCAGTTGCATGCGCTTGACCGGGTCACGCGGAGTGGTCTGAGCCGGCTGCGGCTTGCCGAGGCGTCGCGATGATGCGGCGGCTCGTGGCGCTCGTGCTCGCCACCTACCCGCTCGCGTTCCGGCGCCGGTACGGCGAGGAGCTTGCCGCGCTCGTCGACGATACGCCGGTGGGTGGCAGAGTCGTGCTTGACCTGCTGCGTGGCGCGGTCGTCGCGCACCTGCGGCCCGTCGCGGATGTTCCTGAGCTCGTTGCTCGCGACGACCGGTTGCGGGCGAGCATGACTGCCGTGCTCGCCTGCTGGGTGGCTTTTGCAGCGGCGGGTGTCGGGTTCGCGGTGACGACCGAGGACGGGCCCTTCGAGCAGGCCGGGTACAGCCATCCGTTGCTCGGCGCGGCGCACGGAGGCATTCAGCTGCTCGCCGTCGTCGCGTCGCTCGCGGTGGTGGCCGGGGCGCTTCCGCTGATCGTCATCGCGCTTGCGCGCGCGCGGGAGGAGGCTCGTCTGCGGCTCTGGGTGAGCCTCCCGTTCGCTGCCGTGGCCGCCTTCGCAGGACTCACCGCGGTGCTCGTCACGGTTGCGAACGCCACGCATTCCCACCAGGCGACGATCGGGAGCGGCATCGCGTTCCTCGCCTGGGCGCTCGCTGGGCTCGGATGCGGGGCGGTGTGTGTGATCGCGGCACGCAGGGTGCTGTTTGCCGTGCCGATTGCGCGCCGCTGGCTGTTGTGCGCCTACGGCGCCGGAGCCGTAGTTACCGCGGCGATGATCGCGATCGGCGCATCGACCGTGCTTTATGCGATCACGCTCTCGCTCGACACGCCGAAGCTTGCCGGCGCGGGGAACGGTCCTTTGCACCCGACCAGCGTCGCGGTCGCGCTCGTGCTGCAGTCCGTCGTGATGGCGCTCGCCGCGGTATTCGCGGCCACCAGTGTGCGCCGCGGCTGGAGCGCCGCGGGCCAGGACCCGGTC
>JBEKBL010000016.1:0-14373 GCA_050015415.1 Solirubrobacteraceae bacterium | reverse complement strand
GAGTGTTTTTCAGCCGCTATCCCCAGTAGCCGGCTGCGAGTAGCGGTCGTCGGGACCCGTCGCGGCGCCCCGAGTATTGGCGGCTGCGCAGTCAACGCGACCGCCGAGATGCCACGCCACGGCCGTCACCACACTGGGGCCGGCGGAATTTGCTTCGTCGCAAAGCGACGAAGCAAATTGCCTACTTGACCGCCAGCAAATCGATGACGAAGATCAGCGTTGCGTTGGGGGGAATACTGGGTGGTTCGCCTTTCTTCCCGTAGCCGAGCGACGGGGGGATGATCAGCTCGCGGCGTCCGCCGACGCGCATTCCCACGACTCCTTCGTCCCAGCCCTTGATGACGTTGCCGACGCCGAGCTGGAACTGGAACGGCACGCCCTTCGGGCCGCCGTGGCTCCAGGACGCGTCAAAGACCTTGCCGTTCTTGTATAGCGCCCCGACGTAGTCGACGGTCAGCTCGTCGCCGCTCTTGGCGACGGCGCCGGTGCCGGCGATGAGGTTGTTGCTCGTGAGCGTTGTCGGTGCCGGTGTGCTCGGCACCGTGATCTTCGGCTCGCTCGACAGGGGTCCGGAGCTGGGCACCGAGGCGCTCGTGCTCGTGCTCGTGGGCGAGGTCCCGGTCACCGGGATCTTGGTCTTCGGTGGCTTCAGCGTCTGAGCCTGATCCGGAGCCGGAACGATGTTGTCGGTGTCCGCGTAGTTGGTCGAGCCGCAGGCTGCCAGCGCCACCGCCGACACCAGCGTCACCAGGGGTAGCAGTCGGGCGCGCATCGGCCGGGAAGGCTAGCGGACTCGCGGTCGCTCGGTGCCGCTCGACGTTCCCGGCGGCCTACCTTCGTAATACCATCGGCCCGCGGTGAGAGGGGTGCAGCCAACGGAAGCGGAGCAGGCGCAGCGGCGTTGGGGGGCGGTCGCCGCCTACGCGCTGCTGGCCGCCTCGACGCAGCTCCTCTGGCTCACGTATGCACCGCTGACTACCGCGTCAGCACACCACTACCGAGTCTCGGAAACGGCGATCGGCTGGCTTGCGGAGCTCTTCCCGCTGCTCTATGTGGTGCTGGCGATTCCGGCGGGGCGTTTGCTTGACCGCTCCTTTCATCGGTGGCTCGCGGTAGGCGCTGTACTCACCGCCGCCGGCGGCCTGGTCCGGCTTGCCGGCGACGACTACGCCTGGGCGCTTGCCGGGCAGATCCTGGTCGCAATCGCGCAGCCGCTCGTGCTGAACGCGGTGACGAAGGTCGCGGCGGAGTACCTGCCCGCGTCGCTGCGTCCCCACGGCATCGCTGTTGGATCGGCGGGGATCTTCGGCGGGATGCTGCTCGCGCTCGTACTGGGGACGGCGCTCGGAGGCAAGGACATTTTCACGCTGCTTGTCATCCAGGCGGCGTTCGCGGTGCTCGCGGCTCTGGTGTTCTGCTCGCAGCTGCGCCGGCGCGGCGCCGGCTCGCCTCAGGAGGAGGCCGTAGCCGTCGGTGTGGCGGCGCTTCGTGCCGTCTGGGCCGATCCGGGCGTTCGCGTCATGAGTGGGCTGCTGTTCCTCGGCTTCGGCGCATTCATCGCCCTCACGACGTGGCTTCAAGCGCTGCTCCACCACTACCACGTATCGGCCAACACGGCCGGCAGCCTACTTGTCGGAATGGTGCTTGCCGGCGCCATCGGCTCGGCAACGCTGCCGCCGCTGCTCGTGCGCCGTCGCGCCGAACGCTCGGTCATCGCCGCCTCGGTCGCCGCGGTCGTGGTCGGTGGCATCGTGCTCGCGTTCGCTCATGGGATCGCGATCGACGCGGTGGTGCTGGTGCCGATGGGACTGCTTTTGCTGACGGATCTTCCGGTCGTGCTCGAGCTGAGCGAGCGCGGCGCCGGCAGCGCGGCCGGAACGGTGGCGGCGCTGCTCTGGCTCTCTGGGCAACTCGGCGGCCTCGTCGTTGCGCTTGCGGTCCAGGTGCTGGTGCACCATCCGATGGCTGCGTTCCTCCTGCTCGGCGCTGTCGGGGCGTGCGCCGTACCGCTGCTCAGCCGCCTCGGTCCCGTGCTCGTCGCTGCCCGCCGCCAGCCGGTCGGTGCAACGTCCAAGAGCATGGCTGTGGTCGGCTGACAGTAGTTCTCAGCCGTAGGCGGCGGCCTGGATCTCGCGGTGCGCGCGCGGCAGGGCCGAGCTTTCAAACTGGCGCTGTGTGAGGACAATGACGACGAGATCGGCGACCGGATCGACGAGCCACGACGTCCCGAGACCTCCATCCCAGCCGAACGCGCCCGAGTCGGTGACTGCCTGGCAGAAGCCCCACGAGCGACCCTTGAAAAAATCAGGCCCCAGGCCGCCCGCGGCCTTCTGCGCCGCCGTCAGCTGGTCGCTCGTCATCGCGCGCACGTGATCGGCGCTGAGCACGCTCCCGCCGCCGGCGAGCAGCATTCGCGCGCACGCGAGGAGGTCGTCGACGGTCGACACGAGACCCGATGCGGCGTCGGCGAATAGCGGCGGCCGACTCCAGCTACCAGTTGGCTCGTCAACGACAACGAGGCCGTCCGGCGATGGGCGGTAGGCGGTTGCGAGGCGGTCCGTATCGCGCGTCCAGAAGCTCGTGTCGCGCATGCCGAGCGGGGCGAAGATGCGCGTTTCAAAGACGTCCGCGAGCGACTCGCCGGCAGCTCGTGCGAGTAGCACGCCGAGCACCGAGGCGCCCGTGTTGTAGAGCCAGCGCTCGCCTGGCTGGCAGAGCAGCGGCAGTGAGCCCAGTGCCGCGATCCAGGTGTCCGGGTCCGGTTGGACATCGGGCGCCGGCGGGCCGAGCGTCGCCAGGCGCAGCTTCTCGCTCGCCACAGCGACCGGCCAGGGCTCGGATGCGGTGAACATCTCGAGCAACATCCCGAACCCGAACGTGAACGTCAGCAGGTCGCGGACGGTGATCGCCCGCTCGGCCGGCACGGTTTCATCGAGCGGGCCGTCCATCCGTGCCAGCACGCGGCGCTGGGCGAGCTCCGGCAGCAGCCGATCGACAGGCTCGTCGAGTGCGAAAAGGCCTTCCTCGACGAGCGCGAGGGTCGCGACGGCGACGATCGGCTTAGTCGTCGAGGCGATTCGGAAAAGCGAGTCCCGGGCGACGGGCCGGCCACCCACCGCGAGGTGACCGAGCGCCTCGACGTGCACATCGTCGCCGCGCGCAACGAGGGTGACGAGGCCGGGGATCCGCTCGTCACCGACCTGTCGCTCTGCCGCCGTGTGGATGCCCTCGATCGCGGCGTCGCTGAGTCCGCCCGCCATGCGTTAATCGCTCGTTGCCGGTGGACGCTGACTGCGCATGCTCGGGCGGTCTCCTTCGAAGTCGAAAAGAACTGAATGCAGCCCGACGCCCGGGATGTCCTGCGTCGGGCCCGAGAGCTTGCCGCCGGCTGCCTCGAAGCGGACCACGGGATCCATCTGCGCCCTCTCCTTGTCGTCTGGCGGGGGCTGAAACTATGCCACGCGTTTGGACCTTCGCGGCGAAGCTGCCCGGCCGCCGCGACGACACGCTCGTTGGCTGTACGGATCTCGAGGGCGGGCGCGCGGTGCCGCCTGCCGCGGAGGTGACTCGGAATGCGGACTGGCGCATCCGATCGATCTGCTGCCATACACTGAAACCACCTGCGAACGGAGGCGGAGGCGATGCAAGAAGTGGCAGATCGAGAAGACGGCGAGGCTGAGCACACCGGCGAGCACGTCGACGGCCAGAGACCCGTTTCACTTGCCGAGTACCAATCGCGGGCTCGCAGCCAGGCTGCGCTGGTGCGCGAGTCGCTCGTTCGCTGTCCGGGCGCGGCTGACGGTGCCGACTAGCCCAACGCCTAGCTGTTGAGAACGCGTACCGGAGCGCCGTCGAGCCAGGCCTCGATGTTCTCGACGATCTCGCTGTAGAAGCCGGTGTAGGCGTCCCAGCCGACGTAGCCGATGTGAGGCGTCAGCAGCGTGTTTGGTGCCGACCGGAGGGGGTGCTCGCGCGGCAGCGGTTCGTCGTCGAACACATCGAGCGCCGCGCCTGCGATCCGCTTCTCCTGGAGCGCGGCGAGGAGCGCCTGCTCGTCGATTATTGGGCCGCGCGATGTGTTGACCAGGTAGGCGGTTGGCTTCATCAGCTCGAGCTCGCGCAGGCCGATCAGGCCGCGTGTGCGATCGCTCAGGCGCGTGTGGATCGAGACCACGTCCGCGCACTTGAGTAGCTCGTCCAGGGCGACGGGCTCGACGCCGAGGCTGCGCGCTCGCTCGACCTCCAAATTCTGGCTCCACGCGACGACACGCATCTCGAACGCCGCCCCGTAGGCGGCGATGCGTGTGCCGAGCCGCCCGAGGCCGATGATCCCAAGCGTCCGCCCCGCGAGCTCAGGGCCGATCGTCGTCTGCCAGCCGCCCTCGCGCACGTTGCGGTCCTCTACGCAGATGTGCCGCGTCAGCGCGATGATCATTCCCCAGGTGAGCTCGGCCGTCGCGCCAACACCGGAGCGGGTGCCGCAGACCACCACGCCAAGCTCCCGGGCGGCCTGCATGTCGATCGCCGCGTTCGCCATGCCCGTGGTCGTTAGCAGTTTCAGGTTCGCCAAACGCTCGAGCCGCGCCCGCGTGAACGGCGTGCGCTCGCGCATCGCCACGATGACCTCGAACATGGCGAGCCGCTCGGCGAGCGCGTCGTCGTCCACGAGGTGGTCCGTGAACGTCTCGAGCGCGATGCGCCCTGTGAGGCGCTGCCACGACTGGAAGCCGCGAGCGAGGCCCTGGTAGTCGTCTAGCACTGCTACCGCTGGAAGCGCCATCTGAAGCGGGAGCCTAGCTCGGCCAAGGACTTGCGGAGCGCAGACGGTGGACGCGCTATAAAGATGTCTACAGCAGGTCTAAACGAGGATCGAGAGTGCACGACATATCGCTTGACAGCACGCTCCACGATTCGGGTGGCGGCGCATCGCGTACCGAGTTGCTGCGCGCCTCGCCGCCGATGTTCCGCTGGCCGTGGCTCGATCGGCTTTCCCGCGTGCACCCGATCGTGGTTCCCGTGATCTACCTGCCGGCGATCGCGGTTCTTGCGCTACTCGGCGCATCGCACGTCGCGGCGACGAGCTTCGCGATCGCCTGCGCCTGCGGCTACGTGTTCTGGACCTTCTGCGAGTACTGGATCCACCGCGTCGTATTCCATTTCGAGCCTGAGGACGGAATCGGTGCGCGGCTCCACTGGATGGTGCACGGCGTTCACCACGATCATCCAAACGACCCGCTGCGGCTCGTGATGCCGCCCGCCGTCTCGATTCCGCTCGCGGCCCTCTTCGTCGGCCTGTTCGTGCTCGTCGTCGGCACGCCGCTTGGCTGGGCCGTCGGCGCCGGCTTCCTTGGTGGATACCTCCTCTACGACATGCTCCACTACGCCCTACACCACCACACCGTGCCGCGCACCGGCATCGAGCGGCGCCTGCGTGAGCTTCACATGCGCCACCACTTCGAGGACGACAGCCACGGCTACGGGATCAGCGCGCCGTGGTGGGACTTTGTCTTCGGGACGCTGGCGCGCCGCGCCCGCGAACGCCCGCGCTAAGAGCTCCGGACGTGCTCGGTCGCTCCGTAGGTGATCAGCGCGGTCTGGTACAGGCAGCCGTAGACGGCCGCTGAGCCGACCAGCGACTGCATCGTCTGGATCGCCACGTCGGTGCACTGGCTGGAACTCCGGCTAGCACGCCACGAGGTCGTAGCCGGGTAGGCAAGCGCGAGCGCCGGCAGCCAGGTTGGCACCGCCAGCGCGAGCACGTCGCCCTTGACGACCCGAATCGGATCTGCGAGTGGCACGCTCGCCGTGGTTCCGAAGTCGGGCTGGAGGTGCACCACCGGGCTGAGTGCCTCGAGCCTGTAGTCGAGCCCGCCGACGTGACGCAGGACCGCGAGGGCGGCGCGCGCTGTGCCTCCCTCGTGCTTGTCGAAGTAGTGGATCTCACCGGTACTAGGGAGCGCCAGGGTCACCGACCAGGACCTGATCGATCCATCCCGCACGATCTTGAACGGCCCGTGCACGCCGCCGTCATCGACCTGTATCGCGGTCGTTCGAGAGATCACAGCGCAGGGGCTGACCGGGCAGCTGGGCTGGCTCACCACACCACTGTTGGTGATCGAAATCTCCGCCGCAGTTGCGCCTGCCGGGACGGCGATCGTGAGCGCAGCTGCGCTGAGAGCTGCGAGAAGGCTCGGTTTCATCGGCTTCGCGACAACGTAGCGCGCACAAGCGGCAACGCGAAGCGCGCAAGGCCACCGTCCGGCCCCGCGCCTGGGCTTATAGACGCACCCGCTCCGCCCTTTCGCCGGGCGTCCCTCGGAAGCTCGTAGCGTGCCTGCGCTAGGTTTCTCGCGGTGACCCGCCTCGCGACCACTGACATCGACGTGTTTCCGCTCTGTCTCGGCGGCAACGTGTTTGGCTGGACGGCGCCGGAAGCGGCGTCGTTTGCGGTGCTCGACGCCTACCACGAAGCGGGCGGAAACTTCATCGACACGGCGGATGCCTACTCGGCCTTCGCTCCCGGCAACCAGGGCGGGGAGTCGGAGACGATCATCGGCAACTGGATGGCCACGCGCGGCAACCGTGAACGCGTGGTCGTCGCGACCAAGGTCGCGAAGTGGTCGGCCCGTCCGGGGCTCGGCGCCGGCAACGTCCGCTCGGCAATCGAGGACTCGCTGCGGCGCCTGCAGAGCGACTACGTCGACATCTACTACGCGCACGCGGACGACAACAGCACGCCGCTCGAGGAATGGCTCGGCGCCTTCGACGAGCTCGTCACGTCGGGCAAGGTGAGAGCGGTCGCGCTGTCGAACTTCACGGCCGCGCGCGTCGAGGAGGTGCTCGCGGTCTGTGAGCGCGACGGACTCACCCGGCCGATCGCGCTCCAGCCGCAGTACAGCCTCGTCGAGCGCGGCCAGTACGAGGGCGAGCTGCGCGACGTCTGCGAGCGCTCTGGGCTCGCCTGCCTGCCCTATTCCGCGCTTGCGAGCGGCTTCTTGACCGGCAAGTACCGGCCTGGGGTCAGCGTCGACAGCCCGCGGGCAACACGGGCGTCCGGGTATCTCGAAGATCCCCGCGCCGCCACCCTGCTCGCCGCCCTTGATGACATCTCCGCCGCACACGGCGCGCCGATCGCCTCCGTCGCACTCGCTTGGCTGCGCGAGCAGCCGACCGTCGTCGCACCGATCGCCAGCGGCCGAAGCGCAGAGCAGCTACGAGAGATCCTGCCCGGCGCGACGCTGGCACTGACGGCGGAAGAGCTCGAGCGGCTCAGCGACGCCTGGGCCTGAATGGAGGCCGAGCCAAGTGACGAGCTTGGTGCTCGCGCGTCCCATGCCGCAGAGGCCTTCGGCGATCTCGTGGGGGATCCACCTGACGGATGCTGGGCGGCGCCCGGGCGGATCAACATCATCGGCGAGCACACTGACTACAACGACGGCTACGTGCTGCCGATCGCCCTGCGCTACGGCGTGATCGTCGCGGCCTCCAAGCGCGCTGATCGAGCAGTCCTCGCCAGCTCGCTTCAGAAGGACGGCGTTCCGGTCCGCGTTGACGAGGACCAGCTCCATCCTGGGGCCGTCGCAGGCTGGGGCGCCTACCCCGCAGGCATCGTCTGGGAGCTGCGCCGCGCCGGCTACGACGTCGGCGGCGTCAACCTCGTGCTCGACGGCGACCTCTCGATTGGCGGCGGGCTCTCGTCGTCTGCCGCACTGGAGTGCGCCGTCGCTCTCGCCTGCACCGACATGTTCTCGCTGGATGTCTCGCGCCAGGACCTGGCGCTGATGGCGCGCAACGCGGAGAGCGAGTTCGTCGGCGTCCCGGTGGGCATCATGGACCCGAGCGCCTCGCTGCTCTGCCAGCAAGGGCACGCACTGTTCCTCGACACGCGAACCCGCGGGTCAGAGCAGATCCCGTTCGACCTGCAATCAGCTGGACTCAGCCTGCTCGTGATCGACACTCGCGCCGCGCATCGCCTCGCCGACGGGGCGTACGCCAACCGCCGTGCGGCATGCGAGGAGGCGGCGGCGATATTGAACGTGCCGGCTCTTCGCGACGTGGAGCTCGCCGATCTCGCCGGCGCGCTGGAGCAGATCGAGGACCCAACGATACGTCGCCGCGTGCGGCACGTCGTGACCGAGAATGCCCGCGTGCTCGAAGTCGTCGATCTGCTGCGTCAGGGTCGCCCCGGCGACATCGGCCCGCTGCTGACGGCCTCACACGAGAGCCTGCGCGACGACTACGAGGTCTCCTCGCGCGAGCTCGACGCAGCCGTCGATGCCGCTATATCGGCCGGTGCCCTCGGCGCGCGCATGACCGGCGGCGGCTTCGGTGGCTGCGCGATCGCTTTCACCGCCACCTCCGCGGTGGCGCAGGTCGCCGCTGCTACCGAGTCCGCGTTCGCGCGCCTGGAGTTCAGGCGACCGCGTATCTTCGCCGCGTCGGCAGCCGACGGCGCGCGACGCGTGCTCGCGTGAGGCGATCGCCGGCGGGCCGCTGAGCGCTGACAGATCGGATCCCTGGCCGTGCGCAAACGGCACCGAGCGCGGCGGGATGCGCAACCGCGGGGCGGATGAAATCGGCGCGTACGTAGGGCTTGAATGCGGCGTCCCGGCTGCGGGAGCGCCTAGTATGCTGCGGCCGGGAAGCCGGATCGACCCGATGTTTGCCAACTGCGCTGGCTTTTTGCGCACGCTCTGGGAGCGGGCATCGCGCGGGGTTCGGAGTCGGCTTCGATCAACCGGCAACCTGGAGGAGAGGCGTGCACGCAGCCACCTACGTCGGCGCGAAGACGCTGACGGTAATCGAGAAGGAACCGCAGTCGCCAGGCCCCGGCGAGGTGCAGATCGAGGTCGCCTACACGGGGATCTGCGGCACCGATCTCCACATCCTGCACGGCGACATGGATGCTCGCGTGACGATGCCGGCTGTGCTCGGCCACGAGATGTCGGGCACGATTGTGGCGATTGGCGCCGCCGTCAACGATTGGTCACCTGGTGACCTCGTAACGGTGATGCCGCTCGTCTGGGACGGGACCTGCCCCGCCTGTCACGCCGGGTACAACCACATCTGCCACAACCTCGACTTTCTCGGTATCGACTCGCCCGGATCGATGCAGGCGAGCTGGACCGTCCCGCAGGGGGTGCTCGTCGCTCTGCCGCCCGGCCTGTCGCTCGAGCACGGCGCGTTGGCCGAGCCGACCGCGGTTGCAGTGCACGACGTCCGCCGCGCCGCGCTGCGTGAAGGCGAGCGCGCGCTGGTCGTCGGTGGCGGGCCGATCGGCCTGCTGATCGCGTGCGCGGCACGGGCGGTTGGCGGCGACGTGCTAGTGCTCGAAGTGAGCGAGTCGCGGCGGGCGTTCGCGGAGACGATCGGGCTGCGTGCCGTCGATCCGACCGCTGGCGATCTCCAGGCGCTGGTCGCAGAGTGGACCGGCGATGCCGGCGCGGATGTCGCTTTCGAGGTCTCGGGCGCCGCGGCAGGCATCGAAACCGCCATCGAGTCACTCGCCGTGCGCGGCCGCATGGTCGTCGTCGCGATCCACCCCTCGCCGCCTCCTGTCAACCTGTTCCGCGTGTTCTGGCGGGAGCTGACGTTGATCGGTGCCCGCGTCTACGAGCGTCGCGACTTCGAGGAGGCGGTCCGGCTGCTGTCAAGCGGCGCGATTCCGGCGGAGCAGATGATCACGCGCGTCGATCCGCTCGGCGATGTCGCCGCAGCTTTTGCCGAACTCGAGTCCGGGCGCGCGATGAAGGTGCTGATCGACTGCCAGTCGAGCGACTGAGGTGCAGGCAAGCGAGCTAGATCCCGCAGCGCTGTTCGACCTGAGCGGCAAGCGTGCGCTCGTGACCGGCTGCAGGCGCGGCATCGGCCTGGCGATGGCAGAGGCGCTGGCGCGCGCCGGCGCCGATGTGGTCGGGGCAAGCGCGCAGCTCGAGGCAAGCGGGAGCGAGGTCGAGCGACGGGTCCAGGCGGCCGGCCGCGAATTCGCCGGCTACCAGGTCGACTTCGCCGATCGCACCGCGGTCGAGGCGTTCGTGGCCGAGGTGACCGGCGGCGATCAGCCGATCGACATCCTTGTCAACAACGCCGGCACGATCGCCCGCGCTCCGGCCGTCGCTCACGACACCGCAACCTGGGAGCGCATCCTCGAGATAAACCTGACAGCTCCATTCCTGCTCGCGCGGGGGATCGGCGCCGGCATGGTGGCGCGCGGCGCGGGCAAGCTGATCTTCACGGCCTCGCTGTTGAGCTTCCAGGGAGGCATCCTCGTGCCAAGCTACACGGCGTCGAAATCCGGCTTGTCGGGACTGATAAAGGCGCTCTCGAACGAGTGGGCTCCGCACGGCATCAACGTCAACGGGATCGCGCCCGGGTACATCGCGACTGACAACACCGAGGCCCTGCGCAACGATCCGGGTCGCAGCCGGACGATCCTCGAGCGGATCCCGGCCGGGCGTTGGGGCGCTGCCAGCGATCTTGCGGGTGCGGCCGTGTTCCTGGCCTCCCCGGCTTCCGACTACGTTTGCGGCACCATTCTCGCCGTCGACGGAGGCTGGCTGGCGCGTTGAGTGACGCGCTCGAACTGCTGTGCGCGAGCCGCGTCGTGCCGGTCGTAGTGCTCGACGATCTTGATCGCGCACGCCCACTCGGCGACGCGCTCAAAGCCGGGGGTCTCCCAGTCGTCGAGGTCACGTTTCGCACCCCGGCCGCGCTCGAGGCGCTGCACGTGCTGGCCGGCGAGACGGACCTCCTCGTCGGGGCCGGAACCGTGGTTCGCGCCGAGCAGGTGGACCAGGCCATGGAGGCCGGGGCGCGATTCGTGGTGACGCCGGGGTTCTCTCGGGGCGTGGTGCGCCGCTGCCGCGAGCTCGGGATGCCGGTGGTGCCAGGCGTCGCTACGCCGACGGAGCTGATCGCGGCGCTGGACGAGGGACTCGGACTGCTCAAATTCTTTCCAGCCGAGGCCAGCGGCGGAGTGAGCATGCTGCGGGCGCTGCACGCTCCCTTCCCGGGCGTGCGCTTCATCCCGACCGGCGGCGTGACGAGCGCCAACGCCCGCGCCTATCTGAGCCTGCCTTGCGTCGCCGCAGTCGGCGGGAGCTGGATGGTCGCGCCGCAGCTGGTCCGCGACGGCGAATTCGACACGGTGACGCAGCTTTCTGCAGAAGCCGTGCAGCTAGCGGCCGAGGCCGCCTCATGAGCCCGCTGACGATCCGCGACGCGGGCGAGTGTCGCTTCGATCTCGTCGCGCTCGGCGAGGTGATGCTGCGCCTCGATCCCAGCGAGGGCCGCGTGCGGACCGCGCGCAACTTTCGCGTCTGGGAGGGCGGGGGAGAGTACAACGTTGCTCGTGGCCTGCGGCGCTGCTTCGGCCTGCGCACCGCGATCGTCACGGCTCTCGCCGACAACGACGTCGGCCGGCTGGTCGAGGACTGCATGCTCCAGGGAGGTGTAGACACCTCCCTGGTGCGCTGGGCGCCCTACGACGGCATTGGCAGATCCGTTCGCAATGGGCTCAACTTCACCGAGCGCGGCTTCGGCGTCCGCGGAGCGCTCGGCGTCTCTGACCGCGGCAACACCGCCGCGTCGCAGCTGGCGCCCGGGCAGATCGACTGGGAGCACCTGTTCGGCGAGCTCGGCGTGCGCTGGTTCCACACCGGAGGGATCTTCGCTGCGCTGTCGCAGACCACGCCGAAGGTGCTTGAGGAGGCGGTCCTCGCCGCCTCGCGCCACGGCACGATCGTGTCCTACGACCTCAACTACCGGCCAAGCCTGTGGCAGGGAATCGGCGGCGTCGATCAGGCGCGCCGGGTGAACCGTGGGCTGGCGCGCCACATTGACGTGATGATCGGCAACGAAGAGGACTTCACTGCCTGCCTCGGCCTCGAGGTCGAGGCAGGCGATGACAACCTGAGCGAGTTGGATACGGCTGCGTTCCGCTCGATGATCGAGCGGGCTTCGGCGGAGTTCCCGAACTTCCAGGCGATCGCGACAACGCTGCGTGCCGTGCGCACCGCGACGATCAACGACTGGAGCGCGATCGCCTGGTCGCGCGACGCCGGCTTTGTGGAGGCGACGCCGCGCCCGGGACTCGAGATCCTCGATCGCGTCGGCGGCGGCGACAGCTTCGCGTCCGGCTTCATCTACGGCTTGATGATGCTCGGCGATCTGGGACAAGCTGTGGAGTACGGCGCGGCGCACGGCGCGCTCGCGATGACGACACCCGGCGACACATCGACAGCGACGCTTGCGGAGGTGGAGGCGCTGGTGGCGGGCGCAGGTGCCCGCGTGCAACGCTAGCGGGCGATCAGCGCCCGGAAGTGTGCGATCGTCGCCGCCACGCCCTCGCTCAGCGGCGTCAGCGGCACGCTTCCGACAATGTCTGCGAACGTGCTGGAGTCGAGCTCGTCGGGGAACGGCAGCGCCGGCCCGCTGACCTCGATCCTGCCGGCGACGCTCGGAACGATGCGCTCGATCTCCGTGACGATCTCGTCAACCAACACGGTGGTGCCGGGGACGTTCACGACGGTGGCGCCGGTGAACTCGGCGCGCGCTGCGGCGATGAACGCTGCTGCGACGTCGGGCGCGTACTGCATCTCGCAGCGGCC
This sequence comes from Solirubrobacteraceae bacterium, assembly GCA_050015415.1. Classification (GTDB taxonomy): domain Bacteria; phylum Actinomycetota; class Thermoleophilia; order Solirubrobacterales; family Solirubrobacteraceae; genus Palsa-513. The sequence goes on along the minus strand of JBEKBL010000016.1, from coordinate 1,765 downwards.
GCTGTAGGCGATCGTGTAACCGAGACCCTGTGCGGCGGCTTGCATGGCGAACGTGGGATCTGCCGTCAGGCCGCGATCGCGGCCCGCGCCGTAGACCACGTGCGGACGCAGCCCGATGCTGTTGAGCCCCGACTCCGCCGCGAACACCCGGGCGCTGCCCTCGTTGGCGACCTTGAACACGCCGTAATGCGTACCGGGAGGACCGCTCGGATCGACCGGGGCGCTACCGCCCCCGTCGACGGCCGCGAACGCAGCAACCGAGCTCGCGAACACGACCGGCGTCTCGAGGCCCGCGGCTGCCGCAGCGGCAAACAGCGCCACGGTTCCGACGACGTTGACCGCCGCGCCAAGAACAGGATTCTTCCGGCACTCCGGCACTTGAAGCGCGGCGAGATGAACGACATGGGTCGGTTCGCGGCTGAAGCAGAGCGCGACCTGTGCCGGGTCGGAAACGTCGGCCCGCACGAAGGCAGCGCGCGCGAGCTCGCTCTCGCTCAACAGATCGCGCAGGCGGCGGTCGTCGTCACCGGCATCGACGCCAACGACCTCGACGCCCTCGCGAACGAGTTGCGCAACCGTCCACGCGCCGATGCAGCCGTATGCGCCGGTGACGAGGAATCGCTCGCTCATTGGACCAGACCCTACTGCGAGCAGATCGCGAGCAATGCTGCTGCATCTATAACCTGGGAGCCGCCGCAACCGTCTCTTCCTGCCGCTGCCGAGCGGTGCAATCCCGCAATGCCCTACAACCCCGCCCGCGCCAACGCCGCTTACCTCCCGGATGCCGGACGCTACGGGGATATGCGCTACCGGCGCGTCGGCGCCAGCGGCATCGAGTTGCCGCTGATCTCGCTCGGTCTGTGGCAGAACTTCGGCGATGACCGGCCACTCGCGGGGATGCGGGCGACCCTGCGCCGCGCCTTCGACCTCGGCATCACCCATTTCGACCTGGCGAACAACTACGGCCCACCGTACGGCGCCGCAGAGACCAACTTCGGTCGTATGTACAGCGAGGATTTACGGCCCTACCGCGACGAGCTGATCATCTCGACCAAGGCGGGCTATGACCAGTGGCCAGGTCCCTATGGCGATCTCGGCTCGCGCAAGTACCTGCTCTCGAGCCTCGACCAGAGTCTTGCGCGTATGCGCCTGGACTATGTCGACGTCTTCTACCATCACCGCCCTGACCCCTTCACGCCGCTCGAGGAGACGATGGGCGCCCTCGATGCGGCCGTCCGCCAGGGCAAGGCGCTCTATGTCGGGGTGAGCAACTATCCGGCGGAGCTCACCGAGCAGGCGATCGAGATTCTGCGCCGCCTCGGCACGCCATTGCTCATCCACCAGCCGCGCTACTCGATGCTCGACCGCTGGATCGAAGACGGTCTGCTCGACGTTCTCGGCGGCCATGGGGTCGGCTCGATCGTCTTTTCGCCGCTCGCCCAGGGATTGCTCACCGATCGCTATCTCGACGGCGTGCCGCCCGACTCGCGTGTACGGATCGGCGAGATGCTGGACGCCGCCGCCCTCAGCGACGAGACCCTCGGCCGGGTGCGCGCACTCAACGAGATCGCCCGAGCGCGCGGCCAATCGCTGGCTCAGCTCGCGATTGCCTGGGTCCTGCGCGACGAGCGCGTGACGTCCGCCCTGATCGGCGCGAGCAGCGTGGCGCAACTGGAGCAGAACGTCGCGGCGCTCGCCAAGCTCGAGCTCAGCGCCGACGAGCTGAGCCAGATCGAGGCGGCGCTGGCCAGCTGAAGGCGGCCGT
>JBEKBL010000015.1:0-14993 GCA_050015415.1 Solirubrobacteraceae bacterium | reverse complement strand
CGCCGACGTAGCTCAGCTGGTAGAGCACTTCACTCGTAATGAAGGGGTCCCCGGTTCGAATCCGGGCGTCGGCTTGGGGGTCGGCCGGTCACACATGCCGAGCCTCCGGCGGCCCGCTGGCGAGGAGGGGCATTGCCTCGATGACCAAGCAAGGCGTTGATTCCACCACATGAGCGGCACCGACATCGGCCTTGGCCTGGCCGTGTTCCTCGCGTGCGCGGTCGAGGCAGTCGAGGCGCTGACGATCGTGCTCGCGGTCGGCTTTACGCGTAGCTGGCGCTCGGCGTTCATCGGCGTGGGGGCGGCGATCGTGTTGCTGAGCGCCACCACCGCCGCGCTCGGGCCGGCACTGACGGCGCTGCCGTTGAACGCGCTGCGTGTCGGCGTCGGAGGGTTGCTGCTCGTCTTCGGGCTCCAGTGGCTGCGCAAGGCGATCCTGCGCGCCGCCGGCCTCAAGGCGTTGCACGACGAAGAGGGGATCTACCAGGCCGGGCTCTCGGCGGCGCGCGAAGCCGGCTACCCGGCGAGGGGCCTGGACGGCTACTCGTTCACTATCGCCTTCAAGGGCGTCTTTCTCGAGGGTCTCGAGGTCGTGTTCATCGTCCTGACGTTCGGCGCGAACCAGCATCACGTCGGGCTCGCAGCCGCTGCCGCTGGCGCCGCGGTGGTCCTGGTCGTGCTTGCCGGGGTGGCAATTCACGCCCCGCTGGCGCGGGTACCCGAGAACACGATGAAGTTCGCTGTGGGCGTGATGCTGACATCGTTCGGCACGTTCTGGGGCGCCGAGGGCGCAGGCGCACACTGGCCCGGATCGGACGCGGCGCTCTTGGTCCTGATCCCGGCGGTGCTCCTGTTCGCTCTGGCGGCGGTCGCAATCATGTCGCGCCGGCCGCCGCCCGCTGAAGGTCAGCTCAACAAAGCCGCGGCCCGCGCGTGACCCGCGTTGAGGCCCTGGGCCGCTTCGTCTGGGACTTTGTCGTCGGCGACGACTGGCGGGTGGCCGTCGGCGTGGCCGTCGCGATCGGCGCGACCGCCCTGGTCTCAACGACGAAGGTCGCGGCGTGGTGGGTGCTGCCGGGCGCTGTCGCCGGACTGCTCGCGCTCACGTTGTGGCGAGCGACGCGGGCTCGCTAGCGCGCGTTGTGCAACGGCCCCCTGTCCGACTCGCTAGTGTCGCGCCGATGCGCCGGCGCCTGCCGAGGAGCGATGCGTGGCGTCGAGCCGTTGCTCTCGAGCGGCCCAATTTCGCGGCCAAGCGAACAATCACGGGGGAGCCGTGATCGTCCACTCGCGGCTCGAGAGCGCGCACCTCGCCGGCAATCTGCTGGGGGATCCAAGCGAGCGGGACGTGTTCATCTACCTGCCGCCGGGCTACGAAGAGTCGGGTGTCCGGTATCCGACCGCCTATCTGCTGCATGCCTACGGCACCACAGCCCAGCAGCTGATCACACCCGCCACCGACGGTCAGCGCTGGCAGCCGCCGCTCGAGGACGTCCTCGACCCGGTGTTTGGGCGCATGGGCGTGGCTCCGATGATCGTCGTGATACCCGACGGCTGGTCGCGCTGGGGGTGCGGCCAATGGGTCGATTCACCTGTTAGCGGAAACTTCGAGCGATACGTGCTGCACGACGTGATCCCGCACGTTGATGACAATTATCCAACTGTCCCGGAGGCCCGCAGCCGAGGCGTGTTCGGCTTTTCCTCCGGCGGGTTCGGCGCGTGGAACCTCGCCTCGCGCAACCCGGAGGTCTTCGGCGCGATGGCCGTGCTATCTGCTGACTCGTTCTTGGATATCTCTCACAAGCCGATGCTCTACAAGTACTTGGACAGCATCTGGCCGGAGGCACCCGACGGCCCGGTCGAGGGAAACTTCTGGTCTGAGATCGTCTACGACCTCGCCGCGACCTACTCACCCAATCCCGACCGGCCGCCGTATTACGTTGACCTGCCGGTCGCCTACCCCAGCGGAGAGCTGATCCAGAGTGTGTGGGACCGTTGGCTCAGCTTCGACCCGGTCGTCAACGTGCACAACCGTCTCGAGAACCTCCGCAAGCTCTCAGGCATCCTGCTCGACGTCGGCACACACGACGACTACAACCTGCACTGGGGGCACCGGTTGCTCAGCCACCATCTCGGAGCCGCCGGGATCGAACACGAGCACCGAGAAAACTCCGGCGATCATGGCGGCCGTGCGCGCGAGCGCTACCAACTCGCGCTGGAGTGGCTCTCGTATGTATTGGAGCGAACCTGAACACAGCCAGTGTGCGCGTTGGTCTTGGGCAAGGAATTATGCCGATTACGCATAATATGGCGCTTGCATGAACGCGCGTCCGATGGCGGACGGCCCCCAGGAGGAAGGAAGAAACGGATGGCTGACTTTCTGCAGACGAAACGGGAGGAGATAGCCGCACGCATGCGCGAGCTCGAGCCCCTCGTTGAGGAGTACCAGCAACTCGCGGCCGCAGCTGCTGCGCTCGCCGGCGCGTCGGTTCGAGCGCGCAGCACCGGTGGCGGCAAGCGATCAAGCGATAACGGGACGACGGCTCGCGCGACGAGCGCTCGGTCGACCACCGGGCGGCGACGTGGGCGCCCTCCGGGCGGCGGCACGCGCGCCCTGCAAACGGTCGAGCTGGTCAAGGCACGACCGGGACTCACCATCGCGGAGTTGGCGAGCGAGATGGGGATCAAGCAGAACTACCTCTACCGCGTTCTGCCCGGGCTCGCGAAAGATAAGAAGGTCGTCAAGCGCGGCAAGGGCTGGCACCCTCGAGAGAACTGAAGCAGGAGCGCCGGCCTGGCCGACCATGGCCAGGATCCGGGCGCGAGCCGTCTGAGCTGCGGAGCTCAAAGCCAAGCGCTTCGGCCAGGCTGTCCGCCGCGCTGCAAGCCGGCAGGCGCGGCGACGTTTTGAGTGCAGCGCAGGGGCGCCTTTGCGGCGCTCCCTGGCTCGCTGCGTCCGCGCGGATTGGCGCGCCGCAGGCATCGCTGTCACAAAAGTCCACGGGATCCACAACTGGTACCGATGGAGCGCATGCCCGCGGGTGATGTCAAGTTCGCACGCGATGTGCGGTCCGAGCCGCGATCCGTTCAGTGCAGTCGGGGCGGCGCAGGGACGTGAGGCCGACTTGACGGTGCACGAGTTCGCACGCAGTGCGGCGAGCCGCGACCTCGACTTGCGGGCCGTGCGCTGTCTGTTGGTGCTCAGCGAAGAGCGCCACTACGGTCACGCCGCCGAACGGCTGCACATGAGCCAGCCGGGACTCAGCCGCACGATCGCCGTCCTCGAGGCGCGGGTAGGAGCGTGCCTGGTCCTGCGCAGCGCTCGGCCCGTACGCCTGACTCCGGAGGGAGAGGTTCTTGCCAGCCACGGCCGACGTCTTCTCGCTGAACAGGAGGAGGCGTTCAAGGACCTGGCCACCGCGGCCGCTGCCAACGGCTCCGCGCCGGTCCAGCCAAATTCCACTGAAGGATGTGAAACCTCCGTGGATTCGGCAGACGATCGGATTGCGAGCTAGCTCGATCTGGCCTCGACCACGATCGGCGACTTCAAGATTCACCGTCGCTGACTTGGCCGCCGGCGCAAATCGGCCGGCCTGCACCCGCCGATATGCGACTTTCGCATAAGAGGTGGCTGCAGCTTGACAACGGTGCAGCCTCTGGTTGGATGCATCAGCGCAAGACGAAGGTTGCGTGTCCCGCCGGCGATCGATCCAGGAAGTGCAACGTGGCGATGTGGCGCCGCAGGCCAAGATGGATCATCTTCGTGGTCGCCGCAGCCGCGGCCGGCTCCTTGGGCGCCGCAGCGATTGTCGGGGCGCTCGCGCTCTCTGCCGGGCGATCGGCGGCCGCGAGCCAGCCGACGCCGACGGCTGGGTACGCAGTTTTCGCTGCGCCACCGAGTGCCGCCGACGCAATGCCCGTGGGGCTGGCTGCCGAGCAGACACCGGGCGCCGAGATTCGCTCGCTGCCGACCACCCAGCCGGGACTCCTCGCGTGGGCGGTGGCCGGCTCCGGACGACTGTGCGTCGCCGAGTCGGATGCAGGCGGAGGGTCCGAGGCGTGTGCTGCGGCCACGACGCTGACCGTTGATCCAAACACGCTCTTGTACAGCGCCACGGCAGAGGGGGCGCCGAGTGCGGACGCCGACGAAGTCGATCTCGTCGTCGGGCTAGCTCCGGACGGGGTTGGCGAGGTCACGTTCCGCTTCGGCGATGGCACCAGCGCCCAAGCCCCGGTGCTCGACAACGGCTTTCAGCTTGCCACCGCCGGGCTCGTCACGATCAGCAGCGTGTCCTGGCAGGACGCGGCTGGCGCCACACACACCCAGGAGGTTGGGACACCATGACCCACGCGGCGTCGGATCGGACCTGGACGCGCGCCAAGGCACTGCTGGCGTCGACCCTGCTGAGCATTGTGCTCGCCCTCACTGGACTGGCGATCGGCGCGGCCCCGGCACAGGCGAGCTCAGGCAACTGGTGCTATGACATTTCGCTGTCGCAGGGGCAGACCTGTTACAGCAGCCACGAAAGCAACCTCTATGCAATACAGGCATGGTCACTCGATTCGATCGTGTGGGCATGGATGTACAACCAATCCGCTTTTCCCAGCTCGATATCGGGCTACTGCTCGGCCGACGGCTGTACCGAATACCTGAACCTCAGCACCGGCGGTTATGGGTACCAGGAGCTCAAGGCCTATGACGAGCCGCTGGTCGACCCGGACACGTTCTTCGGCACCTGGCACAGCTAGGCAAAGGGTGGCCGCGCAGGGTCCCTTCCACGTCGCTTAGCGCGGCCCGCTCCAATCCGCGCGCGGCCCTGGCCGTTCACCGCGTGCGACCAACCTGAGCGTGCGGCGTCACAAGTCGCTGCAAAATCCACAAGTATCGAGTATCGAACGATGGATTCTCCCGATCCTCGCAGCGAGGATGCCGCCCTACTGTCCGGCGGCCCGGAGGCGTTTGGCCGCTTTTACCTGCGACACGAGGCCTACGTCCTGCGGTTCTTCATCCGCAGGGTCCGAGGGCTGGACGCAGCAGCCGACCTCTGTGCCGAGACATTCGCACGCGCTTTGGAGCACCGTCGCTCGTTCGATCCAAGCCGAGGCGAGGGGCGCGCCTGGCTCTTTGGCATAGCGCGCCACGTGCTGGCTGAGAGCGTGGCAAAGGGCCGTGTGCTGGATGAAACTCGTGTGCGTCTGGCGCTCGAGCCGCTGGCCATCGACGATGACAGTCTCGAACGGCTTTCCGAGTTGGCTGACGACGTCGCGGTGGAGGCGCTGCGTGCGCTACCGGGTGAGCAGCGCGAGGCGGTTGAGGCGCGCGTGCTCGAAGACCGAGACTACCGCGAGCTCGCCGTCGCGCTGGATTGCTCGGAAAGCGTGGTGCGCCAGCGCGTCAGCCGCGGCTTGCGAGCGATCCGCGATCGACTGGATGGCAGGCCATGACGTACCTGCCGGAACTGCACCGCATCCTGGTCGAAGGTGCCGCTCGTCTCGAGCACTCACAGATCGAGGTCGCCGCCGATCCCGCAGCGTCACCGGGCCGCGGCCCGGGACGCCTCGGTGCGCTTCGCCGGTTCACGCGACGACGACTGTTCATCTTCGCCGGCGTCGGGCTGCTTGCTTCAGGCTCCGCTGCGGCCGCCCTCGTTGCGCTCAGCGGTCTGCGCTCAGCGCCCCCAAGCGGCTCTATCTCTAGCCAAACGGGTGCCGGACGCAGCCTGCAACTCGCAGCCGGCAGCTACAGCGTGAGCGTGACGCCAGATCTTCGGGGAGGCGCTGTCGGCTGGTGTGTGACCGAGCGCGATCACGAGTCAGCAGCGGTCCCGGTCGGAGATGTGCCAGCGCTCAAGCGTGAGCTGGTTCGCCGCCGCGTGCAGCTCCGCGCCTTCCTGTCGAGTCGCGACAGCTCGCTCACGTCCAGCTCGCGAGCGGCTCTCCGCAAGGAGGTCGAAGTCGCAATTCCGCGGCTGCTGAGCGTGCTTTCGGGACCAGTGGCCGCCCGCACAGCGCCGGCTTTTGTGAACGCGTTCCGTGCCGTCGTCGGCGTCTCACTCGGCGGCGCGTCCGTTTGCGGCGTGGTCGCTCAGCGCGGTAGCCCGATCATTGCCGACTTCAGCCAGTCCGACGTGCTCGCCGGCGCCAAGACGACGCCAATCTCCACCACGACGCTCGTGCTGGTGACCGAGCCCGACGTCGCGGCGGTCCGCGTTTCGTCGACGCTCACGCTCCTCACCCGCGCCGACCGGCAGCTCCCGAGCGGCTACCGCATCGCGATCGCGGCTCAGCAAGCACTGGGCAAGAAGACCGCCCTCCCGGTCGGTCGGGTAGCGGTCGCGCTTGATCGTCACGGCAGACCGATTCGCGCCACGGCGAAAACGGCGCGGCTCGCAGACCCGGCCGTCTTCTGGCAGGCCAAGGCGGCGGACGGCACGTCGAAGGGGTCTCGGGTTGCCACTTCGCCCCCGCCCGGAGGCTGCGAGATCGACACGAGTGGGCTCGCCGGGGCGAGGCCCCAGTATGGGTTCGTCGTCCAGCACGTCCGCGGCTTCCCGCAGCTCAGCGCCGAGGACTATCTCTCGTGCGCGAGCGCCGACTTCATCTACGACGGCCGGGCGGTGCTCGCAGCGATCCTGCTCGACGCCCAGCATCCGGGTGCCACGCCCGCTTTGCTGCCGAACGTCAGACGCGTCTCGCTACGCCCGCAGGCGTTCAGCCTCGCGACGTCGCCAGCTGGCGGCTCCGAGGCGATCACCGCTCGCCGCGTCGGCGACGCATGGCTCGTCGTCCAAGCAGCCGGCTCCGAGCGAGAGCGCCTCGCCGTCCTTGCCGGCCTCACTACCTGCGTGCGCACCGCGGGGCGCTGCCCATGACCCTCAGCCGGCTGGCGTGCAGCCGCCCGGCCGCTCGCGGCCGTCACGCGTCGTAAGCCGCCGCTGGTACCTGCTGGGTAATGCAGTGGATGTTGCCGCCGCCGAGCAGTATCTCGCGCGCGCCGACGCCGACGATCTCACGGCCGCGGAAGCACGAAGCCAGGAGATCGGCGGCCTCGGCGTCGTGGCGCTCGTCGAGCAGCGGAAACACGACGCGATCGTTGGCGATATAGAAGTTGACGTAGGACGCGGCGAGCCGGTCGCCGGGGTTGCGCGCCAGGGTCCCCGGCATCCGATCCACTCCGCCCGCCTCGTCTTCGCCGATCAGGATTGGCCCCGGGGCAGGAAGGCGGATCACCTCGAGTGATCTGCCACGGGCGTCGGTTGCGGCCTCGAGCCGCTCGAGGGCGTCGCGCGAGATTGCGTGCTGAGGGTCGCTCTCGTCGGCGGTCCACGTGAGCAGCACGACTCCCGGGCGAGCGAAGCACGCGATGTTGTCGACGTGCCCGTCGGTCTCGTCGTTGGTTACCCCGCGTCCCAGCCAGATCACCTTTTCAGCGCCGAGATAGTCGAGCAGGATCGCCTCGATCTGCTCGCGCGAGAGCTCCGGATTGCGATTGGCGTGCAGTAGGCACTCCTCGGTAGTCAGCACGGTGCCTTCGCCGTCGACGTGGATCGAGCCGCCTTCGAGAACGATCGGCGCGCGGTAGCGCTCGAGTCGCTCGATCTCGATGATCTTCCGGGCAGCACGGTCGTCGCGCTCCCAGGGAAAGTAGAGACCGCCATGCAGGCCGCCCCAGGCATTGAAGCGCCAGTCCACGCCGCGCCTGCGACCCTGGTCGTCGCGGACGAAGGTCGGCCCGATGTCGCGCATCCACGCGTCGTCGGTGGACAGCTCGACAACACGGATTTCCGGCGACAGCATCGAGCGGCAACGCTCGTATTCCCTGTCGGAGACCGCCATCGTGACGGGCTCGCTGAGCTGGATTGCCTCGGCCACGGCGGCGAACGCCGCCTGTGCCGGCTTCGCGCGCAGACGCCAGTTGTCGGGCCGCTCCGGCCACGCCATCCAGCAGCCGGCATGCGGCTCGTACTCCCCGGGCATCCTGAACTGGTCGGCGGCTGGTGTCGAGATGAGCGTGGCTGTCATCGGTCAGGCGAAGCGCGTGTTGGCCCTTGACATCGGTGGCTGTTCATAGCAGGTGCCGCGCTCAACGGATCGGCGCAACCACCGGCCCGACCAGCCGAACGCCTACAGTCCGCGCATGAACGAAATGCGCGTCGTCAGAGCGTTCGGCCCGAGAGACTCGCCGGCCCGCACGCGTCCCTCGACCCGCACGCCGTTCCGCATCGCCGCGCTGCAGCAGCGCTGGCATCCCGACGCGAAAGAGCACGCCGACGCCCTCGAGGCGGGGATCAGGCTCGCTGCCAGCGAGGGCGCACAGCTTGTCTGCCTGCCCGAGCTGACGCTCAGCCGATACTTCGCCGTGGACGGGGCCGGCCCCGAGCCCGGGCGGATCGAGCCGGAGGAGCTTCCCGACGGACCGACCCACCGGTTCGCGGCGCGGATTGCCGGCGAGACCGGGGTCCACGTTCACGCATCGCTCTTCGAACGCGCGGACGCTACGGACGGTCTCGGCTTCAACACCGCGATAGTCGTAGCTCCCGGCGGCCGGTTGCTGGCGCGCACGCGCAAGCTGCACATACCGGTGACCGCGGGCTACCACGAAGACCGCTACTTCCGGCCCGGCCCCGGTGGCGGCGAAGCCTTCCCCGTCATCGCGATCGCGGGCGCGCGGCTCGGCTTACCCACCTGCTGGGACCAGTGGTTTCCGGAGCTGGCGCGCGCGTACAGTCTGCAGGGCGCCGATCTGCTCGTCTATCCGACGGCAATCGGCTCCGAGCCCGACCATCCCGACTTTGACACGCAGCCGCTCTGGGAGCAGGTGATCGTGGCCAACGGCATCGCCAACGGTCTCTTCATGGTCGCGGTCAATCGCATTGGCGAGGAGCCTCCGCTGCGTTTCTACGGCTCGTCGTTCATCTCCGATCCTTACGGGCGAAAGCTGGCCCAAGCACCGCGCGACGAGCCTGCTCTGCTGATCGCCGACCTCGATCTCGACCAGCGACGCGACTGGCTGGAGTTGTTCCCGCTGCTCGCAACGCGACGCCCCGACCTATATGGATCGCTCACGGAGCTGCTTTGAGCGGCGCAGGCTCTAGGCTGCGATCGATGGACGTGATCGACGAGCTGATCGCCAACAATGCCGGCTTCGCCGCGTCGCTTCCGGCGCGCCACCTCGACGTCCGCCCGAGCCGGCAGCTGGCCGTCGTGACCTGCATGGACTCTCGCCTGGACGTGTTCGCCGCGCTGGCGCTGCGCGACGGTGAGGCACACATCCTGCGCAATGCGGGTGGCGTCGTCACCGATGACGTGATCCGCTCGCTCGCCGTCTCCCAGCGGCGGCTTGGTACGCGCGCCGTGATGCTCATCCATCACACCGACTGCGGCATGCAGGCGCTGACCGACGACGGCTTTCGAGCCGAGCTGCAGCAGGCGACGGGCGTGGCGCCGGCGTTTGCGATCGAGTCGTTCGTCGACGTTGACAGCGATGTGCGCCAATCGATCATGCGCGTCCGGCGCTCGCCGTTCCTGCCTCACACCGACAACGTGCGCGGGTTCGTCTATGACGTCGACAGCCACCGGCTGCGTGAGGTCGAGGTCGCCGCACCGTCCGCCTCGAGCTGAGCGCGGATCGCGGCTGCGCGAGCGAGCGCGCTTTGTAAGGTTGCTTGGTGACGCTCGTCCTGCTGACCGGAGCCACGCGCGGCATCGGCCGGGCTGCCGCTGTCGATCTTGCTCGCCAAGGCGTTGAGGTCGCGCTCGTCGGGCGTGACGCCGAGCGCGTCAGGGTAGTCGCCGCGCAGGCGAGGAGCGTAGGCGGCGGGGCACCGGTCCATGAGCACGTTGCCGACCTGATGCTGATGTCCGAGGTCCGCGCGCTCGCCGCTGAGGCTCGTGAGCGCTACCCGAGCATCGATGTGCTCGCAAACAACGCTGGTGCTGTGTTCGCCTCGCGCAGCGTGACAGCGGAGGGTCTCGAGCGAACGTTCGCCCTGAACCATCTCGCGCCCTTTCTGCTCACCAACCTGCTGCGTGATCGTCTCAGCGGCGGGCGCGTCGTCACCACCTCCTCCGACGCGCACCGCCACGGCCTGCTCGATCTGGAGGACCTCCAATCGACGAAGTCCTACTCGGCGATGAGCGTGTACGGCACCTCCAAACTCTCCAACATCCTCTTTACGCGCGAGCTCGCAAAGCGCGCCCCGGAGCTCCACGCCAACTGCTTTCACCCCGGCGTCGTCCGGACCGGCTTCGGCAAGAACGACAACGGCCTCCTGCGGGTCGCAACGACGCTCGCGGCGCCATTCCTCCGCTCACCCAGACGCGGTGCCCGCTCCCTCGTGTGGCTCGCGACGTCCGCCGACGCCGCGGCCCTGACCGGCGCCTACGTCGTCGATGAGCGGGTCGTGCAGCCGAGCCTCCAGGCCCAGGACAACACGCTTGCCGAAGGTCTGTGGGAGCGCAGCGCGGAGCTTGCCGGACTGCCCGCCGCGGGCGTCCGCGACTGAACATGCCCGACGCATCGGGGACGACCACCGCGCTCCGCGCCATCGTGCGCGGCGCAGTGCAGGGCATCGGCTTCCGCGAAGCGACGGTCCGGCGTGCGCGCGAGCTCGATGTGCGTGGCTGGGTGAAGAACCGTGACGACGGGACCGTGCAGGTCCATGCCGAGGGCGATCGCCCGGCGCTCGAGCAGCTGCTGGCGTTCCTGCGGATCGGTCCGTCGCTCGCGCGGGTCGAGACGATCGAGACCGAGCCGACGGCGGTTGAGGGCCACGAGCAGTTTGCGATCCGCGGCGTCAGCGCCGGAGTCTTTGTCGTCCAGGAGCACGCGGCTACCGCCCATCACTTCGATCTGCGCCTCGAGGTCGACGGAGTCATGCGCTCGTGGGCAATCCCGAAAGGCCCGTCACTCGACCCGGCAATCAAGCGCCTCGCGGTCGAGGTGGGGGACCACGCGCTCGCCCACAACAGTTTTGAAGGCACGCTCGACCACGGTGGCGTGATCGTCTGGGATCGCGGCACCTACGAGCAGGGCGGACGCGTCCCCTGGCCTGAAGCCCTGACCCGTGGCCACGCCGTTTTCGTTCTACACGGCGACAAGCTGCGCGGGGGCTTCGCCCTGCAGCGCACACACGCGGGCGCGAAGCCGCAATGGCTTTTGATCAAACGCCGCGACGGCGACGCGCAGCCTGGCTCGGAGATTGTGCTCGAGCGGCCGGAGTCCGTCATCAGCGGGCTCACGCTCGGCGAGCTCGAAAGGCGAGGTAACCAGGGAGCCGGCTAGCTCACGATGTCGTCACGGCGCTCGCGCCCGTGTCCGTCAGGGCGAGACAGCGTCCCGTGCCGCTGCACGACACGACGGTCGGGAGTCGGCCGAGGCCGACCGGTGAAGTGGGCGTCCAGGAGGCGCCATCCCACTCGAGCGCCGCGCCGGTGGTTGATGATGTCGCGACGCAGAAAGTCGCGGTGGTGCACGACACTGACGTCAACGCCGGCGCTGAACCGCTGACGGCGGTGTAGAGCCAGCTATAGCCATCCCAGATCAGCGGTGTCGTCAGCGTGTCGACCGCGACGCAGAACGCGGCCGAAACGCATGACAGCTGGCTGATGAACGCCTCGTCTCGGGGTATCGCCTCGCCGAGCGACTCCGTCTTGGGCCAGTGCCACGCTGTCCCGTTCCAGTAGTTCGGGAGGTTGTCGTGGATGTTCGCGCAGAACCGGCTCGACGCGCAGCTCAGCACACCGTTCCCATCCGTGCCTGCGGTGGCGCCATTCTGCTTGCTCCAGCTCGAGCCGTCCCAGACCAGAGATCCGACGTTGCCGAGGGTCATGCAGAAGCTGGTGCTCGTGCATGACACGCCGTGCACGAGGTCGTACTCGCCGTACTCGCCGCGGTCGGTGTAAAGGACGACAGGAGCCTGCCAGCCGCTCCCGGTCCAGGTGACCGCGTAGTTGACGGTGCGTTTCATCGTGCTCGTAGAGCCGATCGCGAGGCAGAACGACTTCGTTACGCAGGACACGCCGGAAACGAACGCGAGCTGGCGAGGGACGTTCGGCGCGCGATGCCACGCTGAGCCGTTCCAGGTGCCGGTTTGGCCGCTGACGCCGACTGCGACGCAGAAGCCGCTCGGGATACAGCTCAGCTTCGTCAGCTGGCCCATGCTGCTGAGCACCGGAGCGCTAGCCACCGATTTCCAGCGCAGCGCGCCGCTCGCGCCCGCTGCGCCGCCGACTGAGGTCAGTGCGCCGGCCGCGGCTGCGACGAGCGCCACCGTCGCGGCACGCCTCCTGCGGCCGTGCATGGCGCCGAGCACCGCGCAAGGCTAGCGCACGCGCTTGACAGCGACCCGAGATCGCCTTGCCCGATATGCGCGCTACCGCCCTCCCAGCCGCACAAGCTCGCTGGCGACGTTGGCGAGACCGCGGAAGGACGCCTCCTCGCCGTCGACGGTCAGACGCCCGCGTCCGCGCTCCTCATCCACGGCGATCGGGGCGGAGCCGCGAGGCCATGTGTGGATGACTTCGTTGATCGAGCTGACGACGTTGGCTCGCGCGTAGAGGACGCGTCGATCGGTCAGGATCAGCGCGCGCCCCTGCGTCTTGCCGCGGGCCATGTTGATCATGTTGAAGAGCGACAGGATCGGGTCGTAGAACATCGGACCGGTGTGCGCGAAAAGCGCCAGCTCGATCCTCTCGCCCGGGTCGAGCTCGTCAGCGAGCGCTCGCTGGACCCTGGCCCGCACCCGCTCGTTCATCCCGTCGTTCCCCGCGTCGGCATCGCGCGACCAGCCTACGCCCTGGACCGCGACCGTGGGCGCGGAGCTACCAGCCGCCGTTCTGGCAGGCTGTGCTGGCCGTGCCGGTGCAGCTCTGGGTCGGGGTGCCGTTGGCCGACTCGCCGATGGCGAAGGTGTCGCCCGTCGAGGAGGTCGCGGTCACGGTGAAGCCCGCACCGTTGTCGAGGATTGTCACGCCCCCGCTGGCGGTGATGTAGGCGTTGCCTGCGCCGGGACCGACCTGAATCGCTCCCGCGAGGGTATGGAGAGCCGCGGCGGTCATCCCGCTGTAGTTCCCGTTGTTGTTCGTGCCGTAGGTCATCGCCGCGCTCGCCGCGGAGTGCGCCAGCTGCTCGGCGGCTTGGTCGGCGGACAGCGCGGCTGCAGCCGACGTGGTCCCCGTCGCGGACGTCGCGGACGTCGCGGACGTCGCAGAGGTCGCGGACGTCGAGCCCGTATGCGAGCCGGCGCCCGTCCGCTTTTTTGTCACGTGGCTTGGGCTACCGGAGCCGCAGCCGCCCAAGACGACGGCAACGGCAACGACAAGTCCTGCTAGCAATCCCTTGAAGCGTCCCTGGTGCAAACGTCCCCCAATTATTCAGTTCGACCGAGGCAGCATGATCAGCGCGCAGGACGGCAGCCGGTCCCCCCGGCGAAAACTGTTACGCCTGATCGTCCTCACGGAGAACTGGCGAGGGGCCTCGCGGCGATCGCGCAGAGCCGGCCCGCGCCCGCCTCAGGCGGCCGCCGCCGGCTCGTCCTGCTCCTCGCCTGGCACGAGGCTCGGGATCCAGCGTCGCAGAACCTCGTCGAGCGCGTTGAAGCGCAGCGGCTTGCTGACGTGGTCGTCCATGCCGTGGGCGATGCAGCGGTCGAAGTCGCCTTTCATCGCCGCCGCCGTCATCGCGATCACAGGGGTACGCCGACCGCCGGCCTCCCGCTGGCGCAGCTGGGTGGTCGCCGTGTAGCCGTCCATCTCCGGCATCTGACAGTCCATCAGGACGGCGGCGTAGCGCTTCTTCGCCAGCGCGGCGAGCGCCTCGAAGCCGTCGCCGACCACATCCGAGCGGCAGCCGCAGCGCTGCAGCGCGCGAACCGCGACGATCTGGTTGACCGTCGTGTCGTCGACCACGAGGACCAGCGGGGAGTCATCCGTGAGCTCGGCCGGCCGCCCGGAAGCGCGGGCAATCGGTGTCGGACTGCTGTTCTCGGCGCTCGACGTCGCGAGTCCGAGCTCGAGCTCGACCCAGAACATGCTGCCGCGCCCGATCTCGCTCTCGGCTCCGATCCGACCCCCCATGAGCTCCGTCAGCTCACGGGCAATCGCCAGGCCGAGGCCGGTGCCGCCATACTGCCGCGTCGTCGAGACGTCGGCCTGCGTGAACGGCTCGAACATGAGCTCGAGCTGTTCGGGGTCGATGCCGATGCCGTCGTCGCTCACCTCGATTCGCAGCAGTGCGGACGCCTCGGAGCGCTCGAGACACCTGACCCTGACGATGACCGCGCCCTCGGCCGTGAACTTGACAGCGTTCGTGACCAGGTTCAGCACGATCTGGCGCAGCCGACCGCCGTCGCCGTGCACGTCTCGCGGTGTGCCGTCGTCGAACTCGAGCGCGAAGCGCACCCGCTTGGCGCTCGCGGCGATGCTGCCGGCGAGGCACGCCTGCTCGAGCGCGTCACTGAAAGCGAAGTCGGTCAGGTCGAGTTCCAGCTGACCGGTTTCGATCTTCGAAATGTCGAGAATGTCGTTGATGATCGCGAGCATGTGCTCACCCGAACGCCCGACCTGTTCGGCGTAGCTCCGCTGCTCCTCGTCGAGCGGTGTCTCCAGCAGCAAGTCGTTCATGCCGAGAACCCCGTTCATCGGCGTGCGGATCTCGTGGCTCACGTTGGCGAGAAACGCGGATTTCGCATTCGAGGCTTCGATCGCCGCGTCGCGAGCGATCGCCAGCTCGGCGGTTGCCTTGTTCCGATCGGTTACGTCCTGGCAGACGATAATCCGGCAGTCCCGCCCCCCGAGGACGACATCGTCGCCGCTCACCTCGACTTCGACGATCGTGCCGTCCCTGCATCGGTGGCGTGCCTGCCGCACCGACGAGCCCATCGCGTGATCGACACGGCCCTCCACCTCCAGATGGCGCAAAAGCGCGGGCAATTCCTCCGGCGGGCGTAAGTCTCTGATGGTCATGGCGAGGAACTCCTCGCGGGGGAACCCGT
>JBEKBL010000014.1:0-14994 GCA_050015415.1 Solirubrobacteraceae bacterium | reverse complement strand
CCTTACACCGGCGGCTACAGGATCCACACGACCTTGGACGAGCCACTTCAGAACGAGGCGCAGAAAGTCGTCGAGAGCTACCTGCCGGCAAATCAGGGACTCCCGGACGCCGCCTTGGTCGCGATCAATAACCAGACCGGCGGAGTGATCTCGATGTTCGGCGGCTACAACTACGACAACACGCAGTTCAACACCGCGACGCAGGCTGAGCGCCAGCCCGGCTCGGCGTGGAAGGTCTTCGATCTCGCCAAGGCTCTCGAGGAGGGGGTCTCACCGAATACCGAATTTCCGTCGAAGATCTGGACTGCGTATGTGAAGGGCTTCCCGCCGTTCAAGATCCACAACGACGAGGCCGGGTACGTCGGGCAGCGCACCCTTGCCGCAGCTCTCACCTATTCCGACAACACCGTCTTTGCGCGCGTGGGTATCGACGACGGGCTGAAGAACGTCGCCAACTATGCACATGCCTTCGGCATCACGACCGACGTGTCGGCCAACCCGTCAATGACGATCGGCGGTCTCTACACAGGTGTGACGCCGATTGATATGGCGCATGCCTATTCGACGATCGCGCACGGCGGCGTGCTCGTCAGTGGCTCGCTCGCGTCGGCGAGCTGCGCCGGCACGGTCCCCTTACCCGACCACCCGACCGAGCAAGAACGATTTGGCTACGACATCCAGGTGACCTGGAAGAACGGGGCGTGCCCGGGACCGGTCGGCATCAGCTCGGTCACTACGGGCAAGGGCAAATACGTCGTGAAGGACCAGCCGATCGAACGCCAGGTTCCTGGCTTCACGCCCTACATGGACCTCACCGAGCGGAACATCATGCGGACAGTCGTCACCGAGGGCACCGGCCTCTCCGCCGATATCCCGAACTTCTGGGTCGCCGGCAAGACGGGCACCACCTCCAACTACGCCGACGCATGGTTTGTCGGCTTCACCCAGGCGATGGCGGGCTATCCAGACGGCATCACGGTCGCGGTCTGGGTGGGCTACTACAAGAACGCCAAGTCGATGGCGACGGTCTACGGCGGCAAACCCGTGTACGGCGGCACCTACCCCGCGCTGATCTTCCGCAGCTATGTCGAGCGCGCAATTTCGATCACGGCTCGCGAGGCATACGACAAGGCGCACAACATCTCACAGGCGTCGTTGCTCACCTCGACGGAGACGCCCGTATCGACGGTGCCGGTTTCGCAGCTTCCCGCCTACGGCTCGGCCACGCCCGGCAGCACCAACACCGGCGGCACGGCGACGACGCCGGCAACGACTACGCAGCCCGGAGCGACGACGCCTGCAACCGGCACGAATACGCCCACGACGCCGACGAACACTACGACGCCGTTGCCGGCGGGGCCAGGCGGCGGCGCCGCCGCTCCCTAGCTCGTCGCCTCGCGCGGGCGCGGTCGCGAGACGAAACGGCTTGCGGCGAGGCTGTAGCGCCACTCGAGGTCGATCGCCTTCGTGATGCCGATGCGATAGGAGCGGACAATGCGCGGTGGCGGCGCTCCCGCGCGCCGGCGCAGGATCTTGACCGGCCCCGTCTCGAGGTCGCCGCCGTTGTGCTCGAGCCGGATTCCGAGTGCTTGCGTCAGCTTCCCGGGGCCTGAGCAGAGCTGATCGATCGCGCTGATGCCGCGCCGCTCGCGCATCAGCTCAATCCCATCGAGCGGCTCGAGCGCGCGGATCAGCACTGCGGCGCCAACGCCCTCGGGCTCCGCTACGGCGTTCAGCAGCGCGTGGATTCCGTATGAGCGATAGACGTAGGCCCGACCCGGCGGCCCGAACAGCGGCTTTGTCCGCGCCGTCAGGCCGGCGAAGGCGTGGCAGGCCGGCTCGGACTCGTGGTAGGCCTCCGTCTCGACGATGACGCCGGAGCAGGCGCCGTGGCGGACGATGCAGCCGATCAGCTCCTGCGCGACCGTGCAGACGTCGCGGGCATAGAACCCCGGCCTCAAGAAGGGCTCGCGAGTGCGCTTCGCGCCGCGGCGAGCTGCTCGGTGACGCGGGCGCTCGCAGTCCCTCCCTCAGAGACCTTCGATTCGAGCCAGGAGCCCGCCTCGAGCAGCTGGCGGAACCCGGCCGGGTCGAGCTTGTCGCTGTGGGACGAAAGCTCGTCGTCGCTGAGCTGCGACAGCGTCCGGCCGCTGTCCAGCGCGTGGCGCACGAGCCCGGCGACGATGCCGTGCGCCTCGCGGAACGGCACGCCGGCTCGAACGAGCATGTCGGCGATGTCGACAGCGGCGATCATCTCGTCAGCCGCGGCGGCGGCAAGGCGCTCACGGTCGAAGGCCACCGAGCTCAGCATCCCGCCGGCCGCGGCGATGCATCCCGAGAGCGTGTCCGCAGCGTCGAAGAGATGCTCCTTGTCCTCCTGCAGATCCTTGTTGTAGGTCAGCGGCAAACCGTGAAGGACGCCCAGCAGCGCATTGTGGTGGGCTGCGACCCGCGGTGCCTTGGCCCGCAGCAGCTCGGCGGCGTCCGGGTTTTTCTTCTGCGGCATGATCGAGGAGCCCGAGGTCCAGGCGTCGGCGAGCTCGCAGAAGCCGAACTCGCTGCTGCTCCAGAGCACGAGCTCCGCGCCCAGGCGCGAGAGGTGCATTGCGCAAGTGGACGCGGCAGCGAGATAGTCGAGCGCGAAGTCGCGGTTCGAAACGGCGTCGATCGAGTTCTGCGCCACCGCGGCGAAGCCCAGCTCGTGTGCGAGCAGCTCGCGGTCCGTGTCGAAGTTGACGCCGGCCAGCGCTCCGGCCCCGAGCGGTAGCGTGCCACACGCCGCAACCGCCTGGTCGAAGCGTTCACGATCGCGCAGAAACATCCAGACGTATGCGAGCAGATGGTGGGCGAGATACACGGGCTGGGCTCGCTGCAGATGGGTGTAGCCCGGCATCGCCCAGTCGCGGTGTCGCTCGGCTAGATCCAGCACGATCTCGATGAGGCCCGTGAGCGACGCGGACGAAGCAGATGCCGCTTCGCGGACGTACATCGCCACATCGGTCGCCACCTGGTCGTTGCGCGAGCGCGCCGTGTGGAGCTTTCCGCCAACGGCTCCGACGACCTCGGTCAAGCGTCGCTCGATCGCTGTGTGGATGTCCTCGTCGCCGGGAGCGAACGCGAAAACTCCGCCGTCGAACTCCGCCGCGACCGCATCGAGGCCGCGACGCAGCTCGTCGGCCTCCGCGGTGGTGATGATCGAGCAACTCGCGAGCATGCTCGCGTGCGCCTGCGACTGGGCTATGTCGTAGCGCCAAAGACGACGGTCGAAGTCCAGCGAAGCGTTGATCGCCTGGAAGTCGGGGTGCTGTGGCTCAGTGAATCGCGACATCGTGGGCGGCCAGTCTAGACGCGCAGCTACGCCTGCCCGAGGACGACGGCGAGCGCACGAGCCACGCGCTCGATCTGCTCCTCCCGCAGCTGCGGGAAGAACGGCAGCGCGACGGACCGCGCGGCAACGTCCTCGCTGACCGGGAACTCACCGGGCCTGTGGCCGAAGCGCTCGCGATAGAAACTCATCAGGTGGATCGCCGGCAGGTACGGCTTGCTTGCGACGCCGAGCTCGCGCAGCGCCTCGATCGTCGCGTCGCGGTCCACCCCCCGCGGGAGCAGCACCGTGAAGACGAACCAGCCACGCACGGCACCCCCGGCGTCGGGGCAGGGGAGCTCGAGCCCCTCGATTCCGGCGAGCGCCTCCCTGTAGGCCGCGGCGACCGTGCTGCGTGCCGCGAGCAGCTCATCGAGCCGAGCGAGCTGTGCGATGCCGAGGGCACAGGCGATGTCGGAAAGCCGGTAGTTGAAGCCGAGCCGATCGTGATCGAGCCAGTCCATGTTCGGCGCCCGACCCTGGTTTCGCTCGCTGTCGATCTGCGTCTTCAGTCCCTCACCGCCAAGCACGACGATCCCGCCTTCACCCGTCGTCATCTGCTTGTTGGGATAGAACGCAAAGACCGCAGGATGACCGCGCGAGCCCACCGCTCGGCCGTCGGCATAGGACGCGCCGAGCGCCTCGCAGGCGTCCTCGACGATCGGCAGGCCGAGCGCCTCGAGCGGCGAGAGCTCCGCGGGCCAGCCGAAGATGTGGACCGGAAGGAAGGCGCGCGTGCGCTCCGTCACGGCCGCCGCGGCCGCATCCGGATCGAGCGTCAGGGTGATCGGATCGATGTCGGCAAAGACCGGCCGCGCACGCTCGTAGATGACGGCGTTGGCCGAGGCAACAAACGAGAACGGGCTCGTCACCACCTCGTCCCCGTCACCGACGCCGACCGCGCGCAGGGCAAGGTGAAGGCCCGCAGTGCCACTCGAGACGGCGCTCGCGTAGGGCGCGCCGATCCGCTGCGCGAAGAGCTGCTCGAACTCTGCGAGACGCGGGCCTAGTGAGAGCTGACCGGAGCGCAGCACAGCCAGCACTGCCTCCTCCTCGGCCGGGCCAAGCCAAGGCCGCGCGAGCGGGATTGGATCGCCGACCGCGCCGCTCACGTCACAACTCCCAAGCAAGGCGAGGACAGCCGGCGAAGCCGGCTCCCGCAGCCCCCCTCACGCCGCGTGGGTCGGCAACATGCCGCACTCGAGTGAATCGACGAGCGCCTCCCAGGAGGCGGCGATCACGTTCTCGGATACGCCGATCGTTCCCCAGATCTGGTTGCCATCCGATGCGTCGATCAGCACGCGCGTCACCGCGTCAGTCCCCTTCGCCTCGTCAAGGATGCGGACCTTGAAGTTCACGAGCTCGATGTCGCGCAGATGCGGGTGAACCTCGACGATCGCCGAGCGCAGCGCTGCGTCGAGCGCGTTGACGGGACCGTTGCCGCTCGCCGTGCGCTCATAGCTCTTGCCTTCGATCGCGATCTGGATCGTCGCCTCGGTGGAGAGCTGACCGTCACCTTGCATCTCGACGACGACGCGCCAGGACTCGAGCTCGAAGAGCGGCTCGCAGTCGCCCGTCTCACGGCGCAGAAGGAGCTCGAGCGATCCGTCGGCGGCCTCGAACTGGTACCCCTCGTGTTCAAGCGTCTTGACCCTGTCGAGTACGCGCGTGGCCGCGTCGTCGTCAAGGTCGATGCCGAGAGCCGCCGCCTTCTCGAGCATGCTTGCGCGCCCTGCGAGCTCGGATACCAGCAGCGCGCGCTGATTGCCCACGAGGACCGGATCGACGTGTTCGAAAGTCGTCGCGTCGGCGCTGACGCCGGCCACGTGCATCCCGCCCTTGTGCGCGAACGCATTGCGCCCGACGTAGGGCTGGTTGGGATCGGGTGTGAGGTTGAGCAGCTCATCGACGAAGTGCGCTGTCTGAGTCAGCAGCGCGAGCTGGTCGTCCTCGAGACAGTGGTAGCCGAGCTTCAGCTGGAGGTTGGCGATGATCGACATCAGGTTGGCGTTGCCGGTCCGCTCGCCGTAGCCGTTGACGGTGCCCTGGACATGGCGCGCACCGACCTCGACCGCGGCGATCGAATTAGCGACGCCGCACTCGGCGTCGTTGTGACAGTGGATGCCGATCCGCACGTCGCCGTCGAGCGCAGCCCCGGCCGCGCTCGTCGCAGCGGCGATTTGAGAAGGGAGCGAAGATCCGTTGGTGTCGCAGAGCACGACCGTCTCGGCCCCGGCTTCAGCTGCCGCTCGCAGACAGGCGATCGCGTAGTCGGGCTCGGCGCGCCAGCCGTCGAAGAAGTGCTCGGCGTCGTAGATCACCCGCTTGCCCTGGGTGCGCAGGAAATCGACCGAGTCGGCGATCATCCGCAGGTTCTCGGCGCGGTCGACCTTGACGAGTTTCTCGAGGTGGAGCGTCCACGTCTTGCCGACGATCGTGCAGACCGGCGCGACGGACTCCGCGAGCAGCGCAAGGGCCGGATCGGCGCTCGCGCTCACGTCACGCCGACGCGTCATTCCGAAGGCAGCGATCTCCGCGTTGGTAAAGCTCTGTGAGGCCAGCAGCTCGAACAGCTCCCTCTCCTTTGGGTTCGAGGCGGGAAAGCCGGCCTCGATGAGCTCTACGCCGAGCTCATCGAGGGCGTGTGCAACACGCAGTTTCTCCTCGGCCGAGAGCGACATGCCCTCGCCCTGCATGCCGTCGCGCAAGGTCGCGTCATATAGCTGGATCTTGGTTTTCACTGCGGTTCCTTTCGTGTGTTCGGGGCCCCGCTGAGGGGCACGGGCGAATGGGGGCGAGCAGCGACCGCGCCTGACGCGCTAGCCGGCCGCCCGCGTAATTCGCCCGCCGAACATCGAAAGAGGCATCTAAGCGCTCGCCCGCTCGCGCACGTCGACCAGATCGAGCCACTCGTGGTAGCGCTCGCTGCGTCCGTGCAGCGCGTCGTCGAACGCGTTCTGAAGCACCCTCGTGATCTCACCGGGCTTGCCGCTGCCGATCGCTTGGTCATCGATCTCGCGCACCGGCACGAGCTCGGCTGCGGTGCCGGTCAGGAACACCTCGTCGGCGTGGTAGAGCTCGGCCCGCGCCATGTCACGCTCGAGCGTCGGGTAGCCGAGATCCCGCGCAATCTGGAGCACCGAGCGCCGCGAGATCCCGTCGAGGATCGACGCGGTCTGCGGCGGCGTGATGATGACGCCGTCGCGAACGACGTAGATGTTCTCGCCCGACCCCTCGCAGACGTGTCCGTGCTCGTCGAGCAGGATCGCCTCGTCGTAGCCGGCCTTGAGCGACTCGATCTTTGCGAGCACGCTGTTGAGGTACTGACCCGAGGCCTTGGCGTGCGGAATCAGCGAACGCGGACTGATCCGCTCCCACGAGGAGACCTTCGCGCGTACGCCGTCGAGCTTGCTCTGCTCGCCGAGATAGGCGCCCCATTCCCAAACCGCAATCGCGACGTCGATCGGGGAGTTCAGTGGGTTGAGCCCCATCTCGCCATAGCCGCGGAAGGCGATCGGCCGGATGTAGCAGGAGCTCAGATCGTTCCGCGTGATCAGCTCGTGCGTAGCCGCCCGTAGCTGCTGGGCCGAATACGGGAGCTCCATGTAGTAGAGCTTCGCCGAGCGCTCGAGCCGGTCGAGGTGGTCGAGGTGGCGGAAGACCGCAGGACCGCGCTCGGTTTCATAGCAGCGGATGCCCTCGAAGACCCCGGTGCCGTAGTGCAGTCCGTGCGTCAGCACGTGAACCTTCGCGTCGTCCCACGCGACGAACTCGCCGTTCTGCCAGATGAGCTCGGATTGATTCACGCTCAGCTTCCCTCTCCTATAGGTGGGCCAGCACAGCCGCTGTAGCCTGCGCCGTCGTCGCGTCCCCGCCGAGGTCACGGGTCCGCAGGCCGCCGGCGAGCGCCCGGTCGACAGCCGATTCTACTGCCCCCGCCTCAGCTTCCAAGCGCAGGCCATGCCGAAGCAGCAGCGCGACCGAAAGGAACATCGCCAGCGGATTCGCAATGCCCTGGCCGGCGATGTCCGGCGCCGAGCCGTGAACAGGCTCGAAGACGCCCGGGCCGCCCGCTCCGAGCGAAGCGCTCGGGAGCATGCCGATCGAGCCGGTGATCATTGCGGCCTCGTCGCTCAAGATGTCGCCGAACATGTTCTCCGTGAGGATCACGTCGAATCGGCTGGGTGCGCTGACGAGCTGCATTGCAGCGTTATCGACAAGCACGTGCTCGAGCTCCACCGCGGGGAATTCCTCTGCCTGAACGCGCGTCACGACCTCGCGCCACAACCGCGAGGTCTCGAGCACGTTGGCCTTGTCGACGCTGGTCACGCGGGTGCGCGCCGCACTGAACGCGACGCGCGCGATCCGCTCGACCTCCTCGCTGCTGTAGGCGCACAGATCCGAGGCTGAGGTCGCGGTGCGCGTCTTCGCGCCGAAGTAGATACCGCCGGTCAGCTCACGCACCACGAGCAGGTCGGTGCCGGCGATGCGCTCCTCGCGCAGCGGACTCGCCGAATGGAGCGCCGGCAGCGCTCGCACGGGCCGCAGGTTCGCGAACAGCCCAAGGCCCTTGCGCAGTCCGAGCAGGCCCTGCTCAGGCCGCGGCTTGGCGGCATCGGTTGTGTCCCATTTCGGGCCGCCTACCGCGGCCAGCAGAACGGCATCGGCGGCGGCGGCGGCGGCCAGCACCTCGTCGGTGAGCGCGGTTCCGTAGGCATCGATCGATGCTCCGCCAAACAGGTGCTCCTCGATATCGACGCTCACCATGGCGCCGAGCACCTCGAGCGCCGCGGGCATGATCTCAGGCCCGATGCCGTCTCCGGGGAGTGTCACGACGCGCGTCATCGAGGCCGCACGCTAGCAGCGGCCTCGATGCGGGCGTTGTTGGCGCGGCCCTGCTAGCTGGGATTCTGTTGCGGCGTCGGCTGCGCGATCGGTTGATCCGCCGCGAGGCCTGCACCGCCGCGCAGAGAGTGAACGGTGCTCCAGAACGTGACGCGATTCGCCTCGATCGCGTTGACGAACGTGACCACCGCGTCGTGACGCGCCAGCAACGCGCTCGAGTCCGCGCTGCGCCGGTTCATGCGCGCAGTGCGACACGCCGGACGCTCAGCCTGCGTGAGCGGCTGCGGGCACGCGGCGAGGACAAGCGCACTCTCGTTTGCAACCGTCTGGGAGTACTGCGCCTCGGCGCTTGTAACCGTCGCCTCGAGCCCTGCAAACGGCAGCTTCAGCGTGGTGCACGCGTTCAGGAGCGGGTCTCTGCTCGGCTCGAGCCGCTTGCCGAGACTGCCCGCTTCCGCCTTGACGCAGAGCGCCGAGGCAAACGGGTAGGTCTGCACAAACGTCCGCGTTCCGGGCAGCGCCATCGCACTCGCGGCCGATATGAGCGTCATCACGATCGCGGTGCCTAAGCCGGCCAGCAACCTCGTACGCATAAGAATCAGTCTCCTCGTAGTTCTGCGGGTGTGCTCCGTTGTCGCTTGAACACTCCGCACCGTCCAGAGTCGCGCAGCTCGAAGCGCGCTGGACGGAGCACTGGACCGATCCAACGCGCATTGCCGCCGGCAGGAACCGCACGAGCGGCGCCGCCGCCGTCGACATCGCCGACGCCGCTAGAGCGAGGTCGTCACGGGCCCGCTGCGCTGGCGATCTCGCTCGTAGGCGACGATCGCGTCCTCCTGCTGCAGTGCAAGCGCAATCTCGTCCAAACCGCCGAGCAGGCGGTGGCGGATCTCGGCGTCGATCTCGAACGGCACGGCACGCCCGGCAAAGCGCACCGCCTGCGCTTCGAGATCGACTTCACCTTCTCCGGCCGCGGCCAAGGCCCGCACGTCAGCTTCGTCCAAGACGACCGGGAGCAGGCCGATCTTTGTCGAGTTCATGTAGAAGATGTCACCGAAGCTCGGCGCTACGATCGCTCGAAAGCCATAGTCCTCGAGCGCCCACGGCGCGTGCTCGCGCGATGAGCCGCAGCCAAAGTTCCGCCCGGCCGTGAGGATCGGGTTCGGCGGGAGGCTCCATCCGGGCTCCTTCGCCCAGTCGAAGAACAGGAACTCGCCGAAGCCGCTGCGCTCGATCCGCTTCAGGAACTGTTTGGGGATGATCTGGTCGGTGTCGACGTCGGCGCGGTCGAGGTCGCTTACCGCGCCGACGATGCTCCTGAGAGGGTCCATGTCCGCCTCCTAGCTCCAATCGCGAATGTCGACGAAACGCCCCGCGATTGCCGCCGCGGCCGCCATCTCGGGCGAGACGAGGTGGGTACGCCCGCCACGCCCCTGGCGCCCCTCGAAGTTCCGGTTCGAGGTCGATGCACAGCGCTCCCCCGGAGCGAGGATGTCGGGGTTCATCCCGAGGCACATCGAGCAGCCGGCGCTGCGCCAGTCGAAGCCGGCCGCGCGGAAGATCTGATCGAGACCCTCCGCCTCGGCCTGCGCGCGCACCTGCTGGGAGCCTGGGACGACCATCGCGTTCACGTGCGATGCCACGCGGCGTCCTTTGACGACCGACGCGGCGGCACGCAGGTCGCCGATCCTCGAGTTCGTGCACGAGCCGATGAAGACGCGGTCGAGCGTGAGTTCCTGGATCGGCACGCCGGCCTCGAGGCCCATGTAGTGCAGTGCGCGTTCGGCAGCCTCGCGGTCCGCCGGGCTGTCGAAGCTGTCGGGCGCAGGCACGCTGCCGGTGACGGCGACGACCATGCCGGGGTTCGTACCCCACGTGACCTGGGGCGAGATCGCGGCGGCGTCGACCACGACCTCGCGGTCGAAACCCGCACCGTCATCGCTGCGAAGAGACCTCCAGGCGGCGATCGCCTCCGCGAGGACCGCGCCGCTCGGAGCGCCCGGGCGCGCGCCGCGCTCGAACCATTCGAACGTCGTGTCATCGGGAGCCACCATCCCTGCACGGCCGCCGCCTTCGATCGTCATGTTGCAGACCGTCATCCGCCCTTCCATCGAGAGCGCCGCGATCGCCGGGCCGCTGTACTCGACCGCGTGCCCGACGGCGCCGGCGACGCCGATCTGGCCGATCGTGGCGAGGATCAGGTCCTTCGCGGTAACCCCGAAGCCCGCCTCGCCTTCGTAGCGGATACGCATCGAGTGGGGTTTCGTCTGGGCGAGGCACTGGGTCGCAAGCACGTGCTCCACCTCGCTCGTGCCGATGCCGAACGCGAGGGCTCCGAACGCGCCATGGGTCGAGGTGTGCGAATCACCGCAGACGATCGTCATGCCAGGCTGCGTCAGGCCCAGTTCGGGGCCGATGACATGACATATGCCCTGCCGATCGGAGCCGACCGAGTAGAGCGGGACACCGAATTCCTCGCAGTTGCCTTCCAGCGTCTCGACTTGGACGCGCGAGAGCTCGTCCTTGATCTGGGCCGCGAGCGGCGTTCCGTCGGTCGGCACGTTGTGGTCGGCTGTCGCAAGGGTGCGGTCGGGACGGCGGACTTTGCGCCCGGCGAGTCGCAAGCTCTCGAAGGCCTGCGGACTGGTCACCTCGTGCACCACGTGCAGGTCGATATAGAGCAGGCCCGGAGCGACCTCGTGGGCATTCCAGATCTTGTCGAGCAGCGTTTGTGGCATCCGTTCTCTCCTGCGGTCGAGGCGGCGGGTCAGCTTCGGCGGAGCCCGGCGGCCAGCACCGCGTGAAGCTCCGCTGGCTCGGTCCCTGAGTTTTCGAAGTGGTGCGGCAGGTCGGCGTCGAAGGTCACGCAATCGCCGGTTGCGAGCTCATGGCGGCGCCCGTCGCAGATCAATACGACCGTGCCCGCCGCCACGAGCGCGGTCTCACGACTGCCCGGTTCGTGCAACGGCGGATCACTCGGACCACCGGTCGCCCCGCCCACTTCCAGCGTGTGCAGCGACAGCTCGGCGCGCTGACCGGGCAGCGGCGGCGTGAGAATCTCAAAGCGGTGTCCGTTCTCTGGGCTGCCGCCGGAGCGGCGCTCGTTGGCTCGGACGATCGTCACGGCGCCGCTCTCGTCGAGCCGCAGTAGCTGCGACAGACGCAGCTCGAGCCCGTGCGCGATCCGTGTCGCCACCTGGAGCGTCGGGCTGGTCTCGCCGCGCTCCACCTGCGAGAGCATCGGCGCGCTGACGCCACAGCGCAGCGCCAGCTCGCGCAGCGAGAGGCCCATCGCCTCGCGCAGCGCCCGCACGCGCAGCCCAACCGAGGCAACGTCGTAGGGCTCATCTGTCGTCACCGGCAGCACCATACGCTCGTACGTTATCACGTACAGGCCAACGCGTCGACGCGGTTCCGAGCACGCCGGCAGCGACCGGCGCGTAGGCTCACGGATGAGTGTTCGTACTACCCGCCCTGATCCTGGCGCTCGCCGTGGAGGTGTTCGCGTTCATCGAGGTCGGCCACGCGATCGGTTGGCTGCTCGCGGTCGTGCTGCTGCTCGGCACGTCGCTGATCGGCACGCAGATCCTCCGCATCCAGGGCCGCGCAGCGATCGCGGGCGTTTCGCGAGCCGTCGCTGAGCGTCGCGCCCCCGGGGCTGCCGCGCTCGACGGCGTGCTGGGATTCATCGGCGGCGTCCTGCTGGTTGTTCCCGGATTCGTCACCGACGCACTCGGAGCGCTGCTCGTGTTCGGACCCACACGCGCCCTTGCTCGCCGCTGGACATCACACCATTACGCCGGTCGGATGATGAGCTTCGCGGCGGCTACCGGGCGCTTCGCGCCGGGAGGCCGGGGCGCCCGGCCCGCCGACGTCGACTCGACGGCGATCGACGACGACCTCGGGCGGCTCGGTCGCTGATGATCGCCTGACCGAGGGCGACGGCGAAGTGAGTGTCAGTTACGCGCAGACGGCCCGAGCGGCGTAGCATCTTTCGGCACTGTGACGGCACTCGGAATCCTGCTGTTGCTCACTGGCGCCGGCCTGATCGTGGTCGAGACGCACGTCTCGTCGCTTGGGCTTCTCGCGGTGCCCGGCGTGCTGGCTCTCCTTGCCGGCTCGGTCCTCGCCGTCAGCGGTATCGGCGGCGGACTCGGCGTCGTCATTCCGGTTGCTTTCGTCCTTGCTCTCTGCTCGGTTTTCGCGCTCGGCGCTGTGCTCCGCGCTGGCCGCGCGGCACGCCGACGGCGGATTCGCACCGGGGCCGAGGCGCTCGTCGGTCAAACCGGTGTGGTGCGCAGCTGGGGTGAGCGAGGCGGCCGCGTTCTGCTCGAAGGCGCGCTCTGGCGCGCCCGGCGGGCCTGGCCGGAGGCGGACGATCAGCAGCTCTCCGAGGGCGACGTCGTCGTCGTCGAGCAGCTCAACGGACTGACTCTCGCGGTCCGCTACGCCGACGAATGGGAGCGCTCGCTGTGATAACTGCGCTCGTCGTGGCCGTTGTTGTGCTCCTCGTGCTGGGCGCCACGGCCGCAGCCGCATCGCTTCGCGTGCTGCGGGAGTACGAGCGCGCCGTCGTGTTCCGCCTTGGCCGGCTGATGGAGCAGCGCGGCCCCGGCATCGTGACGATCGTGCCCGGGGTCGACCGGATGGTGCGAGTCAGCCTGCGCACCATCACGCTGACCGTGCCGCCGCAGGAGGTGATCACGCGCGACAACGTGCCGGTCCGTGTGACAGCGGTCGCCTACTACCGTGTGGTCGAGCCCAACCGCGCCGTGGTCGAGGTTCAGAGCTACGAGGCGGCGACGTTGCAGATCGCCCAGACCACGCTGCGGTCCGTGCTCGGCGGCGCCGATCTCGACACGCTATTGGGCGAGCGAGAGCGTCTCAACGACGATCTCCAGCATGTCATCGACACCCACACCGAGCCCTGGGGTATCAAGGTGAGCGCGGTCGAGATCAAGGATGTCGAGATACCCGAGCGCATGCAGCACGCGATCGCCAGGCAGGCCGAGGCCGAGCGCGAGCGACGCGCGAAGATCATCAACGCCGAAGGCGAGTTCCAGGCAGCGGAGAAGCTCTCGCAGGCGGCCGATGTGATTAGCGAGAACCCGGTCACGATCCAGCTGCGCTACCTGCAGACGCTGAGCGAGATCGGGGCGACACAGAACTCGACGGTCGTCTTCCCGATACCGATGGACCTGATGAAACCGGCCCTCGAGGCGTTGGGCCGGACATCGAGCTCGCCCGCTCAGGCGCCGCTGCCCGCGGCAAACGGCGACGCGAACGGAACGCTTCCGGCCGCCGCGCCACGCGAGCTGCCCGGCGGCGAGGGGCTGCATCCGGCTGAGCCGGCACGCGCGAGGCGGCCGCGAGCGCGCGATTGACGCTCGCGCCGCGCGCCGTTCAGGCGTCGTCGCCGGGCCAGGAGGCGACCCCCATCACCCCATCGCCTTCCGGCGGCTTCGGCCCGCCGACAGCGATCATCTCAAGCCCGTCGGGTCCCGCCTCGAATACCCGCACGACCTCGGGCGCAACGCGAACGACGTCCCACTGACGTAGCTCGACGACCTCGCCGTCGAGCAGTGCTCGCCCGGAGCCCGCGATGACGACGTAGGCTTCCTCCTGCTCGCGGTGGCTGTGCGCCATCGGGTTGCGCAGGTTCGCGCCGTAGCGGACCAGTGTCACGCCGAGGTCGCGCGAATCCAGGTGCTTGCGTCCGAACCGGACCTCGATCCCTGGCGCCCGCTCGCCCATCGAATCCTCGACGTCCAACAGGTTGACGGTGCTGAAGCGCGACATGCGTGTCTCCTTTGCGGCTGAGGTTGGCGTATTGGAAGGTCGTTCAAAGCGTCGGGCGCGAGAAGCTACGGCGTCCGCGTGAGTTCGGCGCCCGCTTTGCGGCCATCGCCGAACGCCCCGCCGGCGTTCTGGTCCCGTCGCCGCGCGATCGAGAGAGCTCGCAGGTAGGCGCGCGCCGACGCTTCGATGATGTCAGGCGCGACGCCCTGCCCGGCCGCCGATTCGCCCGCGGTCTCGATCACGACCGACACTTCGCCGAGCGCGTCCCGGCCCTCGGTGACGGCACCGACGCGGAACTCGCGCAGCGAAGCATCGACGCCGGTCGCCTGGTTGATTGCTCGGAACACCGAGTCGACCGGCCCATCACCTGAGGACTCGCCGTGCACGCTCGAGCCGTCCGGCAGGCCGACGGTGACGCTGGCGCTCGGCGCCTGCGCAAGCGATGCGTGGACCTCGTAGGACTCGAGGGAGTAGCCGGCCGCCTCCTGACGTAGCTCGTCGGTCACGAGCGCTTCGAGGTCCATCGCGGTCACGGTCTTTTTGCGGTCAGCGATCTCCTTGAAGCGCTTGAACGCGACATTGAGCGTCTGGCCAGAAACCTCGAAGCCGAGCTCCTCGAGCGCCTGGCGCAGCGCGTGGCGGCCGGAGTGCTTGCCGAGAACGATCGAGTTCGCCTCGAGACCGACGCTCGTCGCATCCATGATCTCGTACGTCGTGCGCTCCTTGAGCACGCCGTCCTGGTGGATGCCGGACTCGTGCGCGAAGGCGTTGCGCCCGACGATCGCCTTGTTCGGTTGCACGACATAGCCGGTCAGGCGCGAGACGAGCCGGCTCGTACGTGCTAGTTCGCGCGTGTTCACGTCGGTACGCAGTCCGATATCCGCAGCGCGCGTCGCCAGCAGCATCACGATCTCCTCGAGCGAGGCGTTTCCGGCTCGCTCCCCGATGCCGTTGATTGCGCACTCGACCTGTCGCGCGCCGGCGAG
>JBEKBL010000013.1:0-15013 GCA_050015415.1 Solirubrobacteraceae bacterium | reverse complement strand
TGACGTTGCCAGTTGCGGTGATGAAGATGTCGGCGGTTTCGAGGACGTCTTCCAGCGTCGCCACCTGATAGCCCTGCATCGCCGCCTGGAGCGCGCAGATCGGGTCGATCTCGGTGATGATCACGCGCGCGCCCTGGCCACGCAGCGACTCCGCGCAGCCCTTGCCAACGTCGCCGAAGCCGCAGACGACAGCGACCTTGCCGCCGATCATCACGTCGGTCGCGCGGTTGATCCCGTCGATCAGCGAGTGGCGGCAGCCGTAGAGGTTGTCGAACTTCGACTTCGTGACCGAGTCGTTGACGTTGATCGCCGGGAACAGCAGATCACCCGCCTCGTGCATCTGGTAGAGCCGGTGCACGCCGGTCGTCGTCTCCTCCGTGACACCGTGGATGCCGGCGGCGATCCGCGTCCAGCGCTGCGAATCCTGCTCGAGCGAGCGCGTCAGCAGCGCCAGCAACAGCGCAAACTCCTCGGACTCGGCGTCCTCGGGTGCCGGAACTGCGCCGGCCCGCTCGAACTCGACGCCCTTGTGCACGAGCAGCGTTGCATCGCCGCCGTCGTCGAGGATCATGTTCGGACCGCCGTCGGGCCAGACGAGCGCCTGCTCGGTACACCACCAGTACTCCTCGAGCGTCTCGCCCTTCCACGCGAAGACCGCGATGCCCTGCGGATCCTCGGGGGTCCCGTGAGGCCCGACCGCCACCGCCGCGGCCGCGTGATCCTGCGTCGAGAAAATGTTGCAGGAGGCCCAGCGAACCTGCGCCCCAAGCGCGACGAGTGTCTCGATCAGCACGGCGGTCTGCACCGTCATGTGCAACGAGCCGGTGATCCGCGCACCAGCCAGCGGTTGGCTGTCGGCGTATTCGCGTCGCGTCGACATGAGGCCCGGCATCTCGTGCTCTGCGAGCTCGATCTCCTTGCGGCCGAAAGTGGCGAGGGTGAGGTCGGCGACCTTGAAGTCCTGGCTGAGAAGCGCCCCCGCGGGCGTGGGCGTAGCGGTCTGGGTCATGCGATCTCCATCTCTGTCGTGTGTGCGGCGGCAATCAGCGCCTGGTGTTTCTGCTGCTCCCAGCTCAGCCAGTCGTCCGGTGCAACGTGCGCCGGACGCTCGGGCGCGGCATCGAGCCACGCGTCGACGGCAGCAAGCAGCTCGGGGTCGCGCCGCAGTCGCAGCGCAAAGCCGAGTTCCGCGAGTCCGAAGTTCATCCGAGCAAGCAACTCCCGTAGCGTGCGGAGCCGCTGCAGCTGCTCGGGGCCGTAAAGCCGGTACCCGGCCGGAGAGCGACCCAGCTCGAGTAGCCCGGCGCGTTCGATGTAGCGCAACATGCGCGGCGACCAGCCGGTCGTCGCGGCAGCTTCCTGGATCGTTAGGCCGTCCATCTGTGCCTGCAACGTTACCAAAAGTTTGTCAAGGTGTGGGCGCGCTGAAGGCCCGGGCAACGGGCAGCTCGGTTGACCGTCTAGCCCTCGGGCGCGACCACCTCGATCCAGTCCAGGGTTCGGTGGCATAGCTCGGTGGCCTTGGCCGGCGGGACCTGGACCAGCATCGGCGACGGGCTGAGGGGCGCCAGGGCGATCTCTGAAAGCGCCGTGTACTCCTCCTCATCGGCATCTCCCGGAGCGAGATTCGCCTTGGGATAGGTGACCGCGATCGTGTGCCTGCCAGGCGCGAGCACGAGCGGGCGGCCGACTTTGTTGTAATCGCCGAGGTTGTTCAGCTCGTTCGAGATGCTGCCGACGAGGTGTCCGTCGATCCTGACGACGAAGCCGCGCGCGAAGCTGCCGCCGAGCCAGAGCTGGTAGCGGCGCGCGGCGTGTTGCAGCGTGAGGTGGGCAATCGCGGTGCCCGGGGTCGTTGCGGTGAGCGCATCCTCGGGCACGCCGCCCGAGTCGTAGTCCTGGTACCAGGCGGCCGGCCGCACGGTCTGCGTACCGCGGAGCACGATCGGGTTGGCTCGCTCGTAGGCCAGCAGCTCACCTCCGTCCTGGGACGCGAGGCTCGCGAGCGAGAGCACCTCAGGACACGGTGCGACGGCTGCCGGCTTGATCGCGCAGAGCGGCTCGGTGGGCCGGCCGGCCTCCGCCGCACCGCAGTAATCGAGCTGAGTGTCCCCGAGCGGAACGTGTTTGATCACGCGATGGGTCGGCTGCTCAGGCTGCTGCCAGAGCTGGTAGAAGCGGCCCTGCCAGACGAGGTTGTAGATCGAGGGCGGACGGCTCTCGACGGGCGAGCGTCGGATCACCAGCGAGTGGTAAGGCGAAAGCGTGGAGAGCGGGAACGAGTCGATGTCGGCAAACGCGGACTTCGTCAACCACGCGCCCGTCGCCGTAGGCAGCAGAACGTTGCGGTACTCGGCCGGCTCGACCGGCGCACCGACGCGGAGAAAGTGTCGATCGGCGTAGATCTGATACTCGTTGATGAAGGTCGGGCCGTGACCGGCGAGCTTGCCGGCGATCGTCTGGAACTCCGAGAGCTGATCGCGCGGCGCCAGCGACACGTTGCGGTATTGCAGCCAGTTCGACCAGAGCACGCCAGCGGCGATGGCGACCAGCACCATCGCGCCGGCCACGAGCGCCCAAACGCGCTCTTGACGGAACAGCATGGCGCCGCCGACAAGCCCCGCGAGCAGGATTGCGGGCGAGGAGATCGCGAGCGCCTTGGCGATCAGCCACGGCGTGACGCTCTCGCTCCAGGGCCACAGGACTCCGACCACGGCCACGGCGACGTAGATCGCGAGACCTGGGCTGCGCCGCCAGAGCGAGGAGACGACGCCGCCGCCGGCGGCGATGAAGGCGAGGTAGGCGAAGCCGTAGCGGGGAAGTGCTGCAGGAGCGGCGAACAGGCTCGGAGCCGCGACGACATCGCGAAAGTCGCCGGCCGGCCAGATGCCAGCGATCTGAATCGCGCGCAGCGGCGCCAGGAGGTTGCCGAGCAGGGTCGCAGGGCTCTGGCCGGCCGAGTAGGACCCCTGGTCGACGTGAAGGTAGTGCCCGACGAGCAACCACAGCGGGAGGCCGAATAACGCGCTCGCGAGGATCAGCGCGGCACCGAGTGACAGGACGTTCAAGACGTTGGCGCCGCGCAGCACTCGCCAGGCGAAGCCGCTCACAAGCGCCAGGAACACCGGGACCGCGTAGATGGCGACGCCGGGGCCAAGCGTGATCATCAACGCCCCCGCCGTGACGGCCAGCGGCAGTGCGTTGCGCGGCCGCGGATCGTCGCGCGTCAAGAGCTCGGCCGCGAGCGCTACGCCGAGCGCAAGCAGGAACGCAGCCGTCAGGTCCTTGATACCACCCCACGCCGCGTAGCCGAAGAGCAACGCCGACTGCGCCGCGATGAATGCGACGAAAGCACGTAGCCAGCGCCATTCGAGCAGCGGCGTCACCAGCGCGTAGAGGGCGAGCGAGAGCGCGGCCGCACAGCAGGCGAGGTAGGGCTGGAAGATCCAGGCGATGTCGATGCCGGTCACCCAGTGACCGACACCCGTGAGCATGAACGCACCCGCGGGGTAGGCGGACCCGCCGCCGGTCGTGCCGAGATCGGTCTGCGCGTTCAGGACGAACGTCGAGCTCGGCAGGTTCGCGAAGGAGCGGCCGTGGCTGAACAGCTGGTCGATCAGGTTGAACCACGTCGCAGTGTCGTCGAGGCGGACGTAGCCGAGGAATGTCGCCTCGCCGCTGAGGATGACGGGGGCTCCGTAGACGAGCAGCACGCCGATCGCTGCAAGCGCCGGTGCCGTCCCGAGCCTCGCACGCCCCCAGACGTAGCCGACGCCGGCGAGCGCCCCGATCGCAGTGACCGGCTCGGCGATCGAAGCGGTCCCGGCGAACGCCGTCAGGATCCCGGCGACAACGATCGCTGTTGCCAACCCGATCGGGATCGTCAGCGCCCCCAGCCTTCGCTCGCCGGCGATCCATTGGACGAGTGCCCCCCAGCCGAGCCCGATTGCAGCGAGCACCAGCGGGAAGAGCACCCACGAGAGAATCAACGACAGGAGTGCCTCAGAGCATCGGGGGTCATGAAGCCTCGGACCGGCCGGAACTCCGCTCGCCGGAGCGCGCGATGCTAACAGGGAAAAGCGAGATCAGGCGAAGGAGCAACCGAACCGCGGCGAAGTAGCCGGCCTGTGCGAGGATCAGCGCCCGTGGCAGGCGCCGCAGGTAGGGGCTGTCCAGCGATGCGCTGAGCAAAGCAGCAAACGCGACGTCCTCGATTCGGCGCTGCGCTTGGACGAGCGCGCGACGCTGCACGGAGCGCCGCACTCCCAGCATCGCCGCGAGATTGGCCCGGAGCTTCGCCCCCAGCCAGCCGTCGCGCGCAGCGATGAACAGCAGACCCAGCTCCGCGAGAACCAGCGCCGGGGCGAGTAGCGCCAACAGGCGAGCGGGGTAGAGCGCGAGCAGCGTGCGCCACCGGTTGCGCTCCAGCAGGAACCATTTTCGGGACCCCCGCTCGAAGCGGTAGTCGTGGATCACGCGCGCGCGCGGCTCGACGCCGACGTTGTGACCGCTGAGCCAGAGCCGAAGCCCGAGCTCGCAATCCTCGCCGTAGAGGAAGTAGGAGTCGTCGAAGCCATCGAGTTCCGCCCACTTCTCACGGCGAATCACGAGCGCTGCACCCGAGGCGAATGTAACCTCGTAAGGCGCGTCCGCCAGCTCGCTCGCCGGCTGCTCGCAACGGCCGGCCCAACTGATGCCGAGGTAGTGGACGACACCCCCCGCAGTGTTGATCCGGCCGTCCGGCAGCATCACCGCTGGCTGCCATGCCGCCCAGTCCGGCCGTTCGTCGGCGACCGCCCGCAAGCGCTCGAGCGAGCCGGGCTGCGGGCGCGCGTCAGGGTTCAGAAACAGCAGCAGTGGCGCCGAGGTCGCATCCGCGCCAATCCGGCAGCCCGCCCCAAAACCACGGTTCGAGCCGGCCTCCACGACCGGAAGCCCCAGCGCACGCGCAGTCGCTGCTGTGTCGTCGCTCGAGGCGTTGTCGACAAGCAGCAGCTCGTCGTCCTCATCAACGACGCCTCGCAACGCAGCCGCCAACTCCGTCAGTCCTGCCTCACAGTTGTGGGTGACAATGACGACGGCTAGCTTCACCGCGTGCCCACCACGCGCGTGACCGGGTCGACCGGGTCGTCGCCGTTGCCGCGAGCCGTGCCCTGCTCGAGGCCGCGAACGCGCTCGTCGAGCAGCGCGAGGCGCTGGGCCAGGATCTTGTTCTGCTCCGACAGTCGGGAGATGACCATCGAGAAGTGCAGCAGCAAGGCGGTGGCAAACACGAACCCGGCCGCAAAGAGCGCGTTGACGGGCGTGTAGATGTGGAGGTCGCCGGAGACCGACGTCAGGAGTCCTCGCCAGACGGCCAGCACCACGAGCACGACAGCGGCCGCGAGCCACAGGAGGGCGTAGCGCTCCATCAGCGCGCGCCGGCGCACGAGCTCGAAGACGAGCACGAATACGACGGCCGCGAAGACGATCACGCCGACCCGCTGGAAGGTGACCGTCGTCTGGGTCACGCGAGCCGCGTCGAGCGGGCTCATGGAGCCGCCTCCGACAGCGGTCCTGGTTCGGCCTGAGGGTGCGTGCGCAGCGCGCTGACGGAGACGGCCAAGAGGACCTTGAGCAGGTAGTAGATGCTGACCGACGTCGAGATCTTCGAGCGCCCGCTGCTGCGCGGGCGCATCCGCACGGCGACCTCACGGGTGCGGAGGGCATAGGTGTGGGCGAGCACGATCGCCTCCACTTCCGGGTAGTCGCTCGGATAATCGCGCGCGAATAGCTCGATCCCGATCCGATCGGTCATGCGGTAGCCGGACGTGGGGTCCGTGACCCGCTGACGCGTCAGCAGCGAGACGACGCGCGCAAACACGGCGATCCCAACTCGACGGTAGGCGGTCGAGCGGTGACCGTCGGCCGAGCCGGCCTGGCGCTCGCCCGCACCCACAAGGAAGCGAGAGCCAGTCACGAGGTGCGTGTCGCCCTCGGCGTTCAGTACGGCGAGCAGCCGGGGAATGTCACGCGGATCGTGCTGCCCGTCGCCATCGACCTGCACCGCGACGTCGTGCCCTCGCACCAGCGCGTAGAGGTAGCCGCACTGGACCGCTGCGCCGATGCCAACGTTGAAAGGTAGGCTCACGACACGGGCGCCAGCCGCCAGCGCAACCGCGGCCGTGTCGTCTGTCGAACCGTCGTCGATCACGAGGACGTCGAAGTCGGGAGCCGCGGCGTTGATCTCGCGAATCGTCGCGGCGATAGCACCGACCTCGTTGTGCGCCGGGACGATTGCGAGGTATCGATTCATGGCAAGTCCGCCGTTCAACGTTAGCGGCCGCGGGTGCGGAAGAGCAGCCATTCGGCCCGGATCAGGCGTCTCAGCTTGGTCGCAAGGGTGCCGACTCGGCGTCGACGGACCCGGATCGCCCGCACATTCGCCACCGGCGGTGCGGGACGCATCGTGCGGACGACGCCGACGCGAGACGCGGAGGCCGGCTCCGCGATCACGCCGCTCGCCGCCGGCGACCGGGGAGTCTTGCGGCGAAACACGTAGACGCGCAGCGGCACGTCGTCGCCGAAACAGCCGGCGCGGAAGACCGCAAGCCAGCCGTCGCGATGCTCGATCGTCGACTAGAGCACCCTGTTTCGCCAGCGCGGGCGGCTCGCGAGCGCTGCGAGCCGGGTGAGAGTCGCGTTCGTCCCGGGCTTCTCGTCCGCGAGCGTCCACTCCGGCGGCGCCGGTGGCACGACCGCCGAGGCGAGCACGATCACCCACTCAGCGGCGAGCGCGAAGGCTCGGGCGATCGTCGGTGCCTCGCTCGCTGGCGGATCAAGGACCGCGACCGCGCGCACGACGGGCGTTCCGTCGTCGCGAGCGTAGGCTTCGATGTCCGGCTGAACGCCAGCAAGGACCGCGTACGGCGCGCAGAGCTCGATCGTGTCGCGCGCCGAGATCCCGTGGCGCTCCAGCGCCCCGAGCACCGGAGCGGCCTGGGCGAGTTCGCTGAGGGTCGGCGCACGCCCGGCGGAACGCAGCTCGGGATAGGCCGGGTAGGTGGTGCGCCAGCCGCTGGAGGCCAGCTTGCGCGCCAGGTAGTCGGGGTGGCGCTGCGGATCCGCGTCACCAAGGTGGGTTGCGTAGATATCGGCGGCGATACCGACGCGGTAGCCCGAACGGCGCAGCGCGTGGCAGGTGATCCCATCACCCATGTAGGGGATCTTCAGCGCCCCGCGTGCGATCAGGTTCAGCCAGACCCCGGGATCTGCCTCGAGCAACTCGCCGTCGATCAGCGGAGCGTGCTCGAGATGCGCGTTGCGGGCCTCGCTGACGCTGTCCAGCCGCACGCCGATCAGAGCGAAGTCGCGATGGCGCGCGGCGAGCGCAACGAGCCGCGTCAGCCAGCAGCCCGCCGCGGTCGGCTCGGACACGACAAGGTCTGCATCCGATATGACGAACAATTCGCCGTCGGTCGCGGCGATGCCGCGCTGGAGGCCGGCGAGATGCTCGTTGCGCTCGTTCCAGACGATCTGCCGGAAGCGGCTGCTGTTCTCGCGCAGCCACTGGCGCGTCTGCGGCCCGGACGCGTTGTCGACGACGGTCAGCTGGTGAGGCCATAGCGTGCGCGCCTCGAGCGCCTCGACCATCGCGACGAGAAACTCGGGACGGTTGTAGCTGAGCAGGATGATGTCGACCGGCTCCGCCACGGCGCTCACAGCCTAGAGGCGGCGGATGTCGCCCGAGGACGCCCGCAGCAGCGCGTAGCAACAGTCGGCCCCCGCGACGCGGTTGATCAGCGCCATCGGCGGGAACGCTAGGGCGCCGAGCGCATATGAGAGCCAGAGCTTCCAGCCGGGCGTCCAGCGACCGGCTATCAGGTAATGGATGCTGTAGGCGCCCGAGATGACGGTCGAACTCGTCCCGATCTCGAGCACCTCGAGGCCCAGGACGTCGGCCGTGACCTTCAGTGCTCTGGGCGAGAAGTGCTGCAGATGCCGCGGAAGGTCGAGGTGAAACCAGCGACCACGGAACAGGTGGCGCTGCCAGCAGCGCCAGTTCGGTAGCGCGAGCGCCAGCCGACCACCGCCCGCCAGCGACGCAACGGCCTGGCGCAGCACGTCGAGCGGCTCGGGAATGTGCTCGAGCGAGTGCGAGAACACTATGAGGTCAAACTTCACGCCGTCCCAAGGCCGATCGGCGAGGGTGCCCTCGTGGACGCTCAGGCCTCGCCGACGGGTCGCGGCGACGGCGCTCGGCGCGGGATCGATCCCGTACGCCTCCCAGCCGAGCGCGGCATAGTGGGCGAGCAGCTCGCCGCTACCGCAGCCCACGTCGAGCACCCGCCCGGGCTCGAGACCGGACACCGCGTACGGGGCCCGGCCGAAGCGGTGGCGCGCCGCGCGACGGCGGAA
Organism: Solirubrobacteraceae bacterium; assembly: GCA_050015415.1. Taxonomy (GTDB): domain Bacteria; phylum Actinomycetota; class Thermoleophilia; order Solirubrobacterales; family Solirubrobacteraceae; genus Palsa-513. Next base: position 6,616 of record JBEKBL010000013.1, on the reverse strand, counting down.
CCGCTCACGCCCACGCTCGAGCGGGCCGCTTGCAGCTAGCGAGCCGACGTCGTAGAAGCCGCCGAAGTATTCCCCGCCGTAGTAGCGGTCGAGCTCGGCACCGCGCAGCGCAGGCACGGTCACGCCGTAGCTGCACGCGCGGCAGGCGCTCACCGTGAACGGTCCGTCGCCCGTCACCAATCGATCGAACGCGCGCGCCGCATTCGGGCGGAGCTCGCCTCCGCACAGCGGGCAGACGAGCGGCGCCTGTCGCGCTGCCATTACTCGCGCCCGGCGAGCGCCTGCTTGAGCTCGACGAGCGCCACCACCGGGGTTGGATCGACGCCGGCAAGAATCGCGAGATAGAGCGAAACCAGGTCACCGAGCAGCACGAGTGAGCAGACACGCTCGAGCGCGGTCTCGCCGCGCGTGCTGACGACCGAAGTGAACCGCGCCGACGGAGCGATCCGCTGCTCGGTCAGCTCGATCCGCGTGCGCAGCCGCGGATGGCTGTCGCAGTCATAGAGGAAGATCGCACTGAACGGCGCAAGCGCTGCCGCGCCATCCCAACCGGCGATCTCGTTGTGGTCGAGCTCCGGAAGCTCGCCATGGAAAGCTGGGAGCTTCGCGTTCTCGTTGATCTGCGTCTTCCAGCGATAGGCCAGGGCGGAGGTCAGCCCGGCCCCGGCGATCAACGGCACAGTTCCGTGAAGCGAATGGGCAAGCGACTTGGCCAGCGAGTCCTGACCGGCGTCGGGCCCCCATTCGCCGGCGAGCTTCTCGAGGTGCCCGGCGGCAACGTCGATCTCCGCAGCGAGTCGCGGTCCCGCGCCGCAGAGTGCAGCGACCTCGAGCGACGCCACCAGCAGGTACGCCAGTGCGGCCCGCGGCTGAAAGCCCCCCGGGATCGGAATCACCGCGACCCCGTCCGCGCGTGCCAGCTCGGCGAGCCGCCCACCCGCGGTGACGACGACGCGGTGCGCGCCAAGCGCACCGGCCGACTCATAACAAGCGAGCGTCTCCTCGGTGTCACCCGAGTAGCTCGCGCAGAGAACCGTGGTGTCCGGTGTCGTCCACGGCGGCAGCCCATAGCCTCGCGCCGCGAGGATCGGCCGCGATGCATGGTCGCCGAGGGCGGCGCGAGCAAGATCGCCGCCGATCGCCGAGCCGCCCATGCCCGCCACCACTAGCCCGCCCGGCGAGTCGCGCGCCTCGAGCCCGGCGGACTCGACACGCCACAACGCGTCGCCGAGCTGGGTCGGTAAGCCGAGGATGTCGTCGAGCAGCCGCTCGGAGTCGAGCGCGCCGATTGCCTCGCGATCGAGCGCGTCCATCAGAAGGCGACTGCCCGGTCGCCGAGAACCACCCCGGGAGAGATGCGCACGCCCCCGGTGATCATGTTGTGCTCACCGATCACCGCATCCTGACCGATCACAGCCCCGCCGCTCACCTCGGTGTGCGCGCCAACGCTCACGCGCTCGCCGACGACGCAGTCTCGCAGTACGCAGCGCTCGCCGATCTGCGCACCCGCGAGAATCACGGCGCGCTCGAGGCGCGCGCCTGCAGCCACCTTCACTCCCGGCCCGAGGATCACCTGGCTACCGGCGTGGACGCCGGGTCCGAGTTCGCAGCCCTCTCCGATCAGCGCAGCCGGGACCACGCGGCCCTCGATCCGCGCGGAGTCCGCGAGGCTCAGGTGATCGCTCCCCATCGTCGTCGCGAGCGACGTTTCGACTTGGCCCTCGATCAGGTCGAAGCTCCCCTGCAGATAGCCGCGAGGGCTCCCGATGTCGAGCCAGTAGCCGCTTGCGATGTAGCCGTACATGCCGCTCTCGATGAGCAGCGGCCAGATCTCGCGTTCGATCGAGACCGGCCGCCCCGCAGGGATCAGGTCGAGCACGCTGTGCTCGAGCACGTATACGCCGGCGCTGATCAGCGAATCGAGCTGCTCGCCGCCGGCATCTGGCTTCTCGAAGAACTCGCGCACGCTGAGGTCATCATCGATGCGGACGAGCCCGTAGGCGCTTGGATCCTCGACCCGCGCCAGCGCCAGCGTGGCCGTTGCTCCGTTCGCCTCGTGCTGGGCGAGCTGAGCGCTCAGGTCGAAGTCGGTCAGCACGTCGCCGTTGGCGACGATGAAACGCTCGCCAAGCAGCTCCTCCGCATACTTCAGCGCCCCGCCGGTGCCAAGCGGCTCGGGCTCGTCCACGTAGTGCAGCCGCAGGCCGTAGGCGGCGCCGTCGCCGAGTACGTCGCGCACGCTTGCGGCGAGGAAGCCGCAGGACAGGATCACCTCGTCAACGCCGTGGCCGCGCAGCCACTCGAGCATGAACACGATGAAAGGCCGGTCGACGAGCGTCACCACCGGCTTTGGCATCCTGGCGGTCAGCGGACGCAGGCGCGTCCCCACTCCGCCCGCAAGGATCAGTGCCTGCAAGAGCGTGAGCACGGCCTGGCGTTCACGGCCGGCCGATTCCCTCGTAGGTGAGTCCGGCGGCGTCGAGGACCACCGGATCCAGCGCGTTGCGCCCGTCGATCACGAGCTTTCCCGACATCCGTGCCGCGACGTCGTCCCAGTCGAGCGAGAGGAACTCCGCCCATTCGGTCACCAGCACGACGGCGTCCGCCTCGCTCACGACGTCCAGCGCGGAGTCGGCGCAGTCGAGCTCAGGCATCACCTTCTTCGCCTCGTCCTCGGCGATCGGATCGTAGGCGCGGACGTGCGCGCCCTCGGCCGCAAGGCGTGCGGCGAGCACCAGCGAGGAGGCGCCGCGCATGTCGTCGGTGTTGGGCTTGAAGGCGAGACCGAGCACGGCGATGCGCTTGCCGGCAAGGTTGCCGAGATGGCGCTGGAGCTTTGCCACAACGCGCCGCTTCTGCAGCTCGTTCACCTCGATCACAGCTCCCAGCAACTGGAAGTGGTAGCCCGAATTCGCCGCAAGCAGCTTCAGAGCGCTGACATCCTTGGTGAAGCACGAGCCGCCGTAGCCAACGCCGGCCTGAAGGAACTTCGGCCCGATCCGGTCATCAAGACCGACGCCGCGGGCGACGTCAAGCACGTTCGCGCCGGTCTCCTCGCAGACATTTGCGATCTCGTTGATAAACGAGATCTTGGTCGCGAGGAATGCGTTCGCCGCAAGCTTGATCATCTCGGCGCTTGCCACGTCTGTCCGCACGAGCGGAGCCTCGAGCGACTCGTAGAGCGCGGCGACGGCGTCGCCGGCCGCGCTTCCCTCCTCGTCCTCGCCGATCACCACACGGCTGGGATGCATGAAGTCGTTGATCGCCGACCCCTCCTTGAGAAACTCCGGGCAGGAGACGTAGTCGATCGCACCCTTTCCTTGCTCGCTGAGCACGCGCCTGAGCGAGCGGCCGGTCCCGCACGGTACCGTTGACTTCATCACGAGCGCGTGCTCGGACGAGGCCGGAACCGCATCGACCACGGCGTGAACCGCGCTGAGGTCAGCGTCGCCGGAGTGCGTCGGCGGCGTGCCGACGCAGACGAAAAGGAGGCGGGCCTGCTCCACCACGTCGTCGAGCACTGTCGAGAAGTGCAACCGCTCGCGGTTGTCGGCGATCAGCTCCGCGAGACCGGGCTCATAGATCGGGATTTCGCCGCGCTCGAGCTGCCCGATCTTGTCCGCGTCGATATCGACGCAATAGACGTTCGATCCGAGCTGAGCGAAGCCGGCGGCCGTGACCAGGCCCACGTAACCGGTACCGATCACGCCGATCGGTTGGCGCACCGCTTGCATAGGCCGCCGAAGGCTATCGGAGCGCACCGCCGCGGCGGCTCGCGCGCCGCGTTGCGCTGTCTAGGTGGCCCCGGTGACGCCGGTGGTGCCGCTCGAGCCGGAGGACCCGCTCGCTCCGGTGGCGCCGCTTCCGTAGGTGACGCTGAAAGAGTCGCCGGTGGCCGCGAGCGTCCCGGTGGTCGCCTCAGACGGCTCGTTCTGATTGAAACGACCACGCGAATTGGTCGACTCGAGGTCGATCGCCCCGTAGATCCAGTCGGAATCGTCGATCACGCCGGTTTGGCGGCCGTCGGTTCCGACGGATGTCGCCGTCGCGTTGGTGAAGGTGAGGCTGCCGAAGTTCGTCAGCGTCAGCGGCGTGCAGCGGTTGTTGGTGCAGGCCGACGGAGCCTCCGCGATCCATTCAGCGGCGCTCACGTCCGGCTTGGGCGAGCGCATCTTGCGGGTGTGCTTGAACGTTGCGCCGGTCGTCAGGTCCGTCAATGTGACCGTTGCACGTTCGCCCTTGACGGTCACCGTCGCGGTTATCTCGTCGCCCGGGCTAACTGCGATCCGCCCGATCGTGTTCGGCCCCTGCGGCACGTACTCGTACCACGCGTAGTAGGAAACCTGGCCCGAGGCCGTGCAGTCCGCCTCCGAGCCAACCTGCTCGAGTGCCTTCGAGGTCTGCTTGTAGCCGCCGAGGCCGACCCAGAACGCGGAGAACGTCGGCTCTGCAGGTGTGCAGGTCGCGGTCGGCTCAACCCAGGTGCCCGACACATGGTTGAAATGCTTGGCGTACTCGCGCGTCGAGGAGCCGGTGATGGCTGCATAGCCGGCCCAGTTCGTGCTCGTCTGGCTGGGCAGCTCGCTCGCGTAGGCCGCGCCCGCCGCGGCGCCGGAGCACAGCGCGACGACGCTCGCGATAGCGATCCGTCTCGATCTTCCTGATGAGCGTGGGCTTCGCATCAGACTCAGTCAGCGTAGCGAGGCGCATAAAGCGGTCCTCTGGCAGACGATCACGTTTGATCAACGCGGCGCGGCGGAAGTTAGGCGACGGACAACTCAGGATCCATCGAGAATCGCCAGAAAGGCCTCGGCTCGGCGAAGCTCGCGCGTCGCGCGAGCTGCTTCCTCACTTCCCTGCGGGGCGGCCTCGCCGGCACTTCGCGCCGCCTCGCGTGCTCGCTCGAGCTCGCCGCGGTCGAGCGCGTCGATCTCCGAGACCTCCTCGAGCAGCAGCAGTACGCGGTTGTCCGACATCTGCATGAAGCCCTCGGCCTGCGCGAAGCGCATGATGTCGTTCTCGCTGCGATAGATCCGTAACTCGGTCGGCTCGAGTCGGGCCAGCAGCGGCGCGTGGTTTGCGAGAATGGCGATCAGGCCGAGCGTGCTGCGCGTGGAGACCATCTCGACCTCGTCGTTGAACACCTCGCCTTCCGGCGTCAGCACTTCGCAGGGGAACTTCGTGTGCGCCATCAGTGGTCCTTCTGGGCGTCCTCGACTACCTGGTCAATCGTTCCCTTGAGGAAGAACGCGCGCTCCGGCAGCTCGTCGTACTTGCCCTCGATCAGCTCGGCGAAGCCGCGCACCGTGTCCTCGATCGGAACGTAGGCCCCCGGCGTGCCGGTGAACTGCTCTGCGACGTGGAATGGCTGCGAGAGGAAGCGCTCCACCTTGCGCGCGCGCTGGACTGTGATCTTGTCCTCATCGGAGAGCTCGTCGACGCCGAGGATCGCGATGATGTCCTGTAGCTCCTTGTAGCGCTGGAGGATCTCCTTGACACGGTTGGCGACGCGGAAGTGCTCCTCGCCCACGATGTCCGGCTTGAGGATCGTCGAGGTTGAGTCGAGCGGGTCGACCGCAGGGTAGATGCCCTTCTCGGCGATCTGGCGGGACAGCGTGGTCGTCGCGTTGAGGTGCGCGAAGACCGACGCCGGCGCGGGATCGGTGAGGTCGTCGGCCGGCACGTAGATCGCCTGGATCGAGGTGACCGAGCCGGTGCGCGTCGAGGTGATGCGCTCCTGCAGCTGGCCCATCTCGGTCTCGAGCGTCGGCTGGTAGCCGACCTGCGACGGCATTCTCCCCAGCAGCGCCGAGACCTCGGAGCCGGCCTGCACGAAGCGGAAGATGTTGTCGATGAAGAGCAGCACGTCCTGGCCCTGATCGCGGAAGTACTCGGCCATCGTCAGGCCCGAGAGCGCGACCCGCATGCGAGCGCCCGGCGGCTCGTTCATCTGGCCGAAGACGAGCATCGTCTTCTCCAGCACGCCCGATTCCTTCATCTCGAGCCACAGGTCGTTGCCCTCACGCGAGCGCTCGCCGACGCCGCAGAAGGCCGACAGGCCGCCGTGCTCCTTCGCGAGGTTGTGGATCAGCTCCTGGATCAGGACGGTCTTCCCGACGCCGGCGCCGCCGAACAGGCCAACCTTGCCGCCCTTCGCGTAGGGAGCGAGCAGGTCGACAACCTTGATGCCGGTCTCGAACATCTCGGTCGTCGGCGTGAGATCCTCCACGCGCGGCGCCGGCTGATGGATGCTGCGCCGCTCGGTGTCGGCCGGCAGCGGGTCGCCAAGGTCGATCGTCTCGCCGAGCACGTTGAAGATGCGCCCCAGCGTGGCGGTCCCGACCGGCACCGAGATTGGCCCGCCGGTGTCGGTCATCTGTGCCCCGCGGGCGAGGCCGTCGGTGGAGTCCATCGCGACGGCGCGGACGCGGTTGTCGCCGAGGTGCTGCTGGACCTCACAGACGAGCAGCTGGTCGGCGTCGGTGGAGACTCCCGCGACCTCCTCGGCCCCGCTCGCGCGCACGACGGTGATCGCGTGGTTGATCTCGGGCAGCCGCTCGTGGAAGACGGCCTCGATCACGACCCCCTGGATCTCCTCGATGTAGCCGACGTTGGG
>JBEKBL010000012.1:0-15057 GCA_050015415.1 Solirubrobacteraceae bacterium | reverse complement strand
AGAGCTTGTCGGCGAGCGAGCACAGGCCGCCGCCGCGGGGCAGTCGGCCTGGCAGAGCGCGCGCGCCAACGCGGACTTCGCCGCGTTCGCTCCGGCGCTCGAGCGCAACGTCGATCTCGCCCGCGCCTACGCTGCGTGCTTCAGCGATGCGGCGCGACCCTACGACGCGCTGCTCTACGACTTCGACTACGGCGTCGCAACCGAGCGGGTCGAGGCGATCTTTGCGCCCCTCGCCGAAGGCCTGCGGCCGCTGATCGCTGATGTCGGCCGGCAGCCTGAGCGGCACGCGGTGCTCGTCGGCATACCGATCGACGCCCAGCGCGCTGCCGTTGGGGCGACGCTGCGACGGCTCGGCGTCAGCGAGGACAGCTGGCGCGTCGACGTGTCGGCGCATCCGTTCTGCGAGGCGGTCAGCCGGCGCGACACGCGCGTCACCACGCGCTACGAGAGCGAGAGCCTCGAGTCTCTGCTCGGGGCGCTGCACGAGTTCGGACACGCGCTCTATGAGCGCCAGATCGCGCCCGAGCTCGAGCGCACCAACCTCGGCGAGGGCACGTCGATGACGATCCACGAGTCCCAGAGCAAGCTGTGGGAGAACCACGTCGCCTACAACCGTGCGTTTGCGCCCGTGCTCGCCGAGGAGCTTGCTCGTGGCGGCCACGCGATCGAGCCCGATGCCCTCTACGCCGCGCTCGCGCGGGTCCGCCCGTCACTGATAAGGGTCTCCGCCGATCAGGTCACCTACCCGCTCCACATCATCCTGCGCTTCGAGCTCGAGGTGGCTTTGATCGAGGGCGGGCTGGACGTCAACGACCTGCCGGCAGCCTGGAACGACGGCATGCGACGGCTGCTCGGCGTCGAGGTGCCCGACGACGCGGCCGGGGTGCTCCAGGACATCCACTGGTCGGCCGGCCTATTCGGCTACTTCCCGAGTTATGCGATGGGCTGTCTCATCGCGGCTCAGCTCTGGCAGCAGATCGAGCTGGACCTCGGCTCCCAGGACGAGGCGCTGCGGGTCGCCGACGTCGGCGCGATCCGTGACTGGCTGGCCGAGAGGATCCACAAATGCGGCCGCCGGCTCGACACCGAGCCGCTCGTCGAGCGCGCGACCGGACGCGGCATCGACGTGGCGCCGTTCCTCGCCCACGCCGCGGCGGTCGTCAGCGGCTGATCGGGCGAGTGCTGACGCCCGCCGTTACAGACGAGCTGTGAGCGCAACCCACAATTCCCCCTCGGAGAGCACACCGGACGCGGTGATCCTCGGGGCCGGCCCGAACGGGCTCGCCGCAGCGGTCACGCTCGCCCGCGCCGGCCTCGCGGTCGAGGTCTTCGAAGGTGCCGAGACGCCAGGAGGGGGCTGCCGCACGGCGGAGCTGACGCTGCCCGGATACGCCCACGATGTCTGCTCGACCGTCCACCCGCTCGCGGCGGCGTCGCCGTTCTTCGCAAGCTTCACGTCGGCGCAGATTCCGCTGCGCCTGCCCGAGGTGGCCTTCGCCCACCCGCTCGACGGCGGCGGCGCCGCAGCGGTCTTCGGGTCGGTCGCGGACACGGCTGAGAACCTCGGCGAGGACGCCCGCGCCTACCGGCGACTGATGGGGCCGCTCGTCGAGCACGCCGATCAGATCATCCCTCAGGCACTCGGGCCGATCCGCCCGCTGCCCGTACCGCCGCTCTCGATGGCGCGCTTTGGCGCGCTCGGAATACAGCCCGCGCGGGTGCTCGCGGCGCGCTTTCATACGACCGCGGCGCGCGCCGCCATCGCGGGCTGCGCCGCCCACGCGATCCAGCCGCTGACCTACCCGTTGACCGGCGGCTTCGGCCTCGTGATGGCGATCCTCGCCCACTCCGTCGGCTGGCCTGTGGTGGAGGGCGGCAGCGCCGGCATCACCGCTGCGCTCGTCGAGGAGCTCGAGCACCACGGCGGCACGGTGCACACCGGGCACTGGATCGAGAGCCTCGCCGAGCTGCCGGCGGCGCGGGCGATACTGCTCGACGTGACGCCGCGCCAGCTGCTCGCGCTGGACGACGGACGGCTGCCCGCACGCTACCGGCGGGCGCTTGGGCGCTACCGCTACGGGCCGGGGATCTTCAAGGTCGACTGGGCGCTGTCGGGGCCGGTTCCGTGGACCGCGGAGCCCTGCCGGGCGACCGCGACCGTGCACGTCGGAGGAAGCTTCGAGGAGATCGCGCGGAGCGAGGCCGAAGTCGCCGCCGGACGGCTCTCGGAGCAGCCGTTCTGCATCGTCGTGCAGTCGACGGTCGCCGATCCGACGCGCGCGCCGAGCGGCCACCACACCCTCTACGCCTACTGCCACGTGCCAAACGGCTCGACGGTCGACATGACCGAGCGCATCGAATCCCAGATCGAGCGCTTCGCGCCGGGCTTCCGCGATCTCGTGCTGGCCCGCGTCACAAGCTCGCCCGCGCAGGTCGAGTCCGAGAACCCGAACTACGTCGGCGGCGACATCGCCTCCGGCTCGACGAGCATCCTGCAGACCGTGTTCCGCCCGACCGTCGCGGTTCGCTCCTACCGCACGCCGGTCCGCGGCCTCTACCTGTGTTCGGCGGCGACGCCGCCGGGCGGCGGCGTCCACGGCATGTGCGGCGCCCGCGCGGCGGCCGTCGCACTGCGCGAGCTGTGAGCGTTGCGCGGCGGGACGGCGTGAGGGCTGCAAGAATTCCCGGCGATGGCGGAGGCCTCGACAACCGGTAGCTGCGGCTGCGGCCGCGTGCGCTTCGAGTTGAGCGAGCCGGCCAAGCTCGCAGGCTACTGCCACTGCACCCGCTGCCAGAAGCGCACCGGCGGCGCGGCATCGGCGCAGGTACGGATCGATGGATCGACGCTTCGGGTGCTCGCCGGCGAGGAGCTGATCAGCGGCTGGCGCCATCCGGACGGCGGCGCCGAGAAGTGCTTCTGCAGCGTCTGCGGCTCGCATCTGTTCAGCCGCTACCCGGACGACCACAGGCTGATGAGCGTCCGCATGAGCGCCTTCGACGGCGATCCGGGCGTGCGGCCCAGCTTCCGCGCGTTCGTCGACTACGCGGCCGCCTGGGAGCCGATCCCCGACGACGGCCTCGAGCGCTTCGGCGAGGGCAAGCCGCGCTAGGCGGGTTGCGCCGGGAAGGAACCGGCGCAACCGGCGTCTTGGTGGGGGAAGGTCAACCCACCACACTGGAGCGATCGATGAAGAGAACCACCACCGTGCTCGCGCTCGCGAGCGCAATCCTCGGAGCGCCGGTTGCGCTCGCGGCGGCGTCGGGCGCGCACACGGCCGCGTCGGTCGCGGTCGTCGCCACGCGTCACAGCTCGCTTGGCACGATCCTCGTCGCAGGCAACGGGCACACGCTCTATCTCGACAAGGCCGACCCCAAGAACAAGTCGACCTGCACCGGCGGCTGCGCCGCGGTCTGGCCGCCCTTGACGACGTCGGGCAAGCCGAAGGCCAAGGGCTCCGCGAAGGCGGGCGATCTGGGCACGATCAACGACGCCGGCGGCGTCAAGCAGGTCACCTACAAGGGTCACCCGCTGTACTACTTCGCCAGCGACACCGCCGCGGGTCAGACCACGGGAGAGGGGCAGAACGACTTCTACGTCGTCAGCCCGAGCGGCAGCGCGATCAGCAAGAGTTCGTCCGGCGGCGGCTACAAATACTGAGTGGAGGTTGGCCTCGGCGCATGCGCCGAGGCCCCGATCGGTGCATGCACCGATCGGCCGGGGGGCGCATGCGCCCCCCGGATCGGCTCAGCCGGCCGGGAGATGCCCGCCGAGGCGGTCGCTGATCGCGGCGACCTGCTCGTCGCGACCGAGGAAGTTGAGGAAGGTCGCAGCCATTGCGATTCCGAAGATCAGGAACTCGAGGAAGCACATGCCGGCGCCCGCCAGATGCTGGTCGGTGATCGCGCTGATCCCGTAGGCGCGCGGGGCGGCGACGTAGCGCGGGTAGACGGTGGTGGTGATCCACGTGAGCGGCAGGCAGACGCAGGCGCTCGCGCCGCGCGTGAAGCCGAGGTAGACGAGCCGGCGCGGCCCCGGCGAGCGGCGTCCGGACGGCAGCGGGTCGATGATCAGCCACCACATCGCGAGGCCGGTGTAGAAGAGCGTCGCGTGCTCGATCCCGTGTACCAGCGGATGCGCCGCGGAGTAGTCGAAGATCGACGGGATCGCCCAGACCCAGGTCGCGAGCGCCCAGAGCGGCAAGGCGATCCAGGGGCTCGTCGCAAGCGCGATCAGCTTGCCGGCCCGGCCTCCGGGGGCGATCAGCCGCAGCCCGCCGCGGCTCAGGCCGAGCGGCAGGACCGGTGCCCGAAGACCCAGCACGAGCAGCGCCGGAGCGACATCCGAGAGCAGGATGTGCTGGAGCATGTGCGCCGAGAGCAGGTAGTGGTCGCCGATCGCGTCGAGCGGCGACATCAGGGCGATCGCGATGACGGCGAGCCCGCAGCCGTACGGCAGCCACTGCCCGACGCCGGGGCCGCCGTGCCCGGAGTGGCGCCTCGCGCGCTGGAAGGCGCGGCCGTAGAGCCAGGCCGCGGCGAGCAGGACCACGATCAGTCCGGGGTCGATCGTCCACGTGCTCCAGGTTGGATACGGCATGCGAGCTGGCGCCCTTTCGGCTCGGGTGCGTGCATCCTAGCGTCAGGCGCACGCGGCGCGGCGCGATCCCGGGAGGAGGGCTGACAGCGAGTATGTTGGCGTGCACCAGGCGCGCCGGCTGCGCCGCAGCGATGAGATATCCGATGGAACGCAGCTCGAACCGCTCGCCCGGCGAACGCACAGCGTGAGCGCCGTTGCGCTGCGCGCGCTGACGCGCCGCTACGGCGAGCGCACAGCGCTCTCCGAGGTGACGCTCAGCCTGGAGACGGGGCAGACGCTCGCCGTTCTCGGCCCCAACGGCGCCGGCAAGACGACGCTGCTGCGTGTCCTCGCGACGCTGCTGCGCCCGCACGACGGCGAGCTCGAGGTGCTCGGTCATCGCTTGCCGGCGGACGGCTGGCTGGTCCGCGGGCGGCTCGGGCTGCTCGCCCACGAGCCGATGCTCTACCGCGAGCTGACGGTGCGCGAGAACCTGCGCCTCCAAGCCAAGCTGCACGGCGTCGCGCCGGCGCGGATCGAGGAGCTACTCGCAGCCGTCGCGCTCGAGCGTCGCGGCAATGAGCCGCTGCGAACACTCTCGCGCGGACTCGTGCAGCGCGCGGCGGTCTGCCGCACGCTGCTGCACGAGCCTGAGCTGCTGCTGCTCGACGAGCCCTACGCGAACCTCGATCCGGCGGCGCGGGCGATCGTCGAGCCGCTGATCGGTCGCAGCTCGGGCGCGACGCGCGTCATCGTCAGCCACGACCCGCAGGCCGCCGTCAGCGAGGCGGATCTGGTGCTCGGTCTGTCACGGGGACGCGCCGTATTCCTCGCCGCGCCCGCGGAGCTCGACGACGGCGCGCTCGCGAGGCTCTACGAATGACGCGGCCTCGCAGCTCGGCGGTCGTCCTGGCGCTGCTGCGCGCGCAGTTGCGGCTCGAGCTGCGCACCTTCGAGTCGCTGCCCGCGATGTGCCTGTTCAGCGTCACCGCCTTCCTGCTGTTCCACTTCGGTCTCGATGTGGATTCGCTGAGCGGCAACCTTGCAAGCGGCGTTCTGTGGGTGACGCTGCTGCTGGCCGCGCTGCTCGCGATCAACCGCGTGTACGTCGCCGACGCCGAGCAGGGCGGCTTCGACGCCTTCGTGCTCTCGCCGGCGGAGCGCAGCACGCTGCTGCTCGCAAAGACGCTGGTGCTACTGATCTACCTGGCGGTGGTCGAGCTTGTCGCCGTGCCGGCGTTCGCGATCCTGCTGCTCGAGCCGTCGCTCTGGCAGGCGATGCCGTCGATGCTCGGCGCGCTCGCGCTCGGAAACATCGGAATCGCCGTGATCGGAGCGCTCGTCGGCGCGCTCGCGGTGCGCACGCAGGCCCGCGACCTGCTCGGACCGCTCGTCTCGCTGCCCCTGCTCGTACCGGTGCTGCTCGGAGTCGCGCGCTGGACCGCGCCGCTCTTCGACGCACCGCGAGCAGGCGTCGTCGCGCTGCGGTGGCCGTTGGTGCTTGCGCTCTATGATGCGATCTTCGGGTTGATCGCCTTCGCGCTATTCGACTTCCTCTTGGAGGACTGATCCGATGTATGGCAAGGGGCTGCGGTCCCTCTCCCTCATCACGGCAGCATCCGTCGCGCTGACGCTCGGCGCCGCGCTCTTCTGGGCGCCGAACGATGCCTACCTCGGCTTCCTGCAGAAGATCTTCTACGTCCACGTTCCGCTTGCGATCCTCACGCTGTGCGGCTTCGTCGCCGCCGGCTTGATGGCGATCGCGCATCTGCGCACCCGCGATCCGCGCTGGGACATGCGCTCCTACGTGGCGATCCACATCTCGTTGATCTTTGGCGTGACCGTGCTGATCACCGGCTCGATCTGGGCACGCGGCGCCTGGGGTCACTGGTGGGTCTGGAATGACCCGACGCTCGTCTCGTTCCTGCTCGTGATGCTGCTCTACGCCACCTATCAGCCGCTGCGGTTCGCGATCGAGGATCCTGAGCGCCAGGCTCGCTACGCCTCGGTCTTCGCGATCACCGCCGGCGCCTTCGTTCCGATCAACTTCACGATCGTCCGGCTTGCGCCGGCCTACGTCCATCCGCGAACGCTGAGCAACATCAGCGGCAACCTGCCCGGGCGCATGCAGGTCGTCTTCTACCTCGCACTTTTCGCGATCACGCTGCTGTGGATCACGCTGTGGCGCTTCGAGATGACGGCAAAGCACGTCGCCGCGCAGACACGCCGGCTCCGTGCGCTGCTGGGCGAGGAGTCCGACGAGGCCCCGGTCCGCCGCAGCGCCGCGCCGTCGCTGACCCATGCCGGGAGCGTCAGCTGATGGCACCACTGCCGCTCCACACTGCCGGGCCCTACGTGGCGGGCGCCTATATCGCGTTCTTTTTGATCGTCCTGATCTACGTCGCGATCATGGCGACGAAGCTGACACGCAGCGAGCGGACGCTGAGCGAACTCACCGAGCAGGTGGAGCGCCGGCAGCGATCCGGCGACGAGCACGGCCGATGAGCCCGCTGAGAGGCGCCGGAGGGGCCGCCGGCCCGAGTCGCGGTGAGCTGCTGTGCCTTGGCATCTCCTACCACGCGGCGCCCGTGGCGCTGCGCGAACGCGCCGCACTGAGCGAGGCCCAGGCGGCGCGCTTCACGACTGCGCTGTGCGCCGAGCCGGAGGTCCACGAGGCGGTCGTCATCTCGACCTGCAACCGGACCGAGCTGTACCTGGTCGCGGGGGATCCGGTCAAGGCGGAGGGCGCCGCACTCGCGCAGCTCGCGAGTCACGCCGCGATCCGCCCGACCGAGCTGGCGGAGCTCGGCTATTCGCCGCGCAACTGCGACGCCGCGCGCCAGCTGTTTCGCGTAACCGCGGGCCTCGACTCGATGATCCTGGGCGAGCACGAGGTGCAGGGCCAGGTCAAGCGCGCTTACGAGGCGGCGCTCAGCGCCGGCACGACAGGCCCGCTGACCAACCGCCTGTTCACGGCGGCGCTCCACGCCGGCAAGCGGGTGCGCAACGAGACCGGCCTCGCCGACAGCCTCGTGAGCCTCTCCTCGGTCGCCGTCGATCTCGCGGAGTCACTGCTTGGCGAGCTCGGCGGACGTCACGTCGTCATCATCGGCGCCGGCGAGACGAGCGAGCTGACGGCCCAGGCGCTCGCCGAGCGGGGCGTGCGCACGATCTTTGTCGCAAACCGTCACGCCGACCGCGCGCGCGCGGTGGCCGAGCGTTTCGGTGGCGCGGTGGTTGGCCTGGACCATCTGCCCGATCAGCTGAGGGCCGCTGACATCGTGCTCGCCTCCACGGCTTCACCGCATCCGATCGTCGGCTACGACGAGCTGGAGCTCGTGATGCGCGAGCGCGAGGACCGGCCGCTGCTGCTCGTCGACATCGCCGTGCCGCGCGACATCGAGCCGGCCTGCGGCGATCTCGCCGGCGTCACGCTGCGCGACATCGACGACCTGCAGGCCGTGGTCGCGCGAAACCTCTCGAGCCGCGCCGCCGAGGTGCCGCGCGCGGAGGCCGTGATCGCTGAGGAGATCGAGCGGTTCGCCGCTTGGCTCGGCCAGCTCGACGTCCGCCCGACGATCGCGGCGCTGCGCGAGCGCGGCGATCAGATCGTCGAGCGCCTGCTCGCAGACAACGCCGAGCGCTGGGAGTCGGCGTCCCCCGCCGACCTCGAGCGCATCGCGGCGCTGGCGCACGCGGTCGCGGGACGGCTGTTACACGAGCCGACGCTGCGGCTGAAGTCGCTCGAGGCTGGGCGCGGTCACGGCAGCATCGAGCTGCTGCGCGAGCTCTTCGATCTCCCCCATTCGGCGCTCGAGGAGCGGGCAACGCCCGCGGACGGACCGCCAGCGCAGCCGGCGCAGGAGCGCAACAACGTGCGCCCGCTGCGACGCGGCCGCAGCGCGTGAGACCAGCGGCGCTGCCGCTCAAGCTCGGCACGCGCGGAAGTCCGCTCGCGCTCGCCCAGGCGGCACAGGTCGCGGCGGCGATCGAGGGGCCCGTGGAGCTGACGACGATTGCGACGAGCGGTGACAGCGAGCGAGCGCCCGCCGAGGACAAGCGCCGCTGGGTCGACCGGATCGAGGACGCCCTGCTCGCGGGCGCGATCGATCTCGCCGTGCACTCGGCCAAGGACCTTCCGGGTGCGCTCGCCGAGGGCCTCGAGATCGCTGGAGTGCCGCAGCGCGGCGACGCGCGGGACGTGCTCTGCGGCGCCCGCTCGCTCGCCGAGCTACCGGGCGGCGCGCGCGTCGGTACGAGTAGCCTCAGGCGCGCCTCGCAGCTCCGCGCGCTGCGCGACGACATCACGATCGTTCCGATCGCCGGCAACATCGACACGCGCCTGCGAGCGCTCGAGGTGGACGGGCTCGACGCGATCGTCCTGGCGCGCGCCGGCCTCGCGCGACTCGGACGCCCGCTCGGCGCGGCGCTCGATGAGCTCGTGCCCGCAGTGGGACAGGGGGCGCTCGCGATCGAGGCACGGTCGGGAGACGCGCGCGTCGCCACGGCGATCGCAGCACTCCGCGACGCGCCGACCGAGCGCGAGCTCCATGCCGAGCGCGCGCTTGCAAACGCGCTCGGGGCCGATTGCCATACGCCGATCGGTGGACACGCGAGGTCGCTTGGCGAGCACACGCTCGAGCTGCGCGCTTTCGTCGGACTCCTCGACGGCTCGCTGTGGGTACGCGACAGCCTCACCGGCACGGATCCGGTGTCGCTCGGCGAGGCGGTCGCCGAGCGACTGCGAAGCGTCGGCGTGGAGGCAATCCTCGAATGAGCCCGAGGCACGAGGGACGCGTGTACTTCGTCGGCGCCGGGCCGGGCGATCCAGGACTGATGACGGCGCGCGCGCTCGAGCTGATTGCGAGCGCCGACGTCATTCTCTACGACCGGCTGATTCCCCGCGAAGCGCTGAGCGGCGCTCGGGCCGACGCCGAGCTTGCCTACGTCGGCAAGGAGGGCGGCGGCCCTTCGGCGGACCAGCAGGAGATCGAGACCCTGATGCTCGCCCGCGCCGGCGAGGGAAAGAAAGTCGTGCGCCTCAAGGGAGGCGATCCGTTCGTGTTCGGCCGCGGCGGCGAGGAGGCGCTGGCGCTGCGCGCCGCGGGCATCGACTTCGAGGTGGTGCCGGGCGTGACCGCGGGAATCGCCGCCGGAGCGTATGCCGGCATACCGGTGACTCATCGCGGGCTCGCGAGCGCGGTGGCGCTCGTCACCGCCCACGAGGATCCGGGAAAGGACGACCAGTCGCTCGACTGGGACGCCCTCGCGGCGTTCCCCGGAACACTCGTCTTCTACATGGGCGTGCGCCAGCTCGAGCGGCTGGCGGCACGTCTGATTGCTGCCGGACGCCCGCCATCCGAGCCCGTGGCGATTGTCGAGCGCGGGACGCTCCCCGAGCAGCGGACCACGCTCGCCACGCTCGCAACCCTGGCGGAGAGCGCCAAGCAGCGCGAGGTGCGCCCGCCGGCGGTGGCTATCGTTGGTCCGGTCACGGCGCTGGCCGAGCAGCTCGCCTGGCGTGAGACGCCTGTCCTTGAGGGACGCACAGTCGTGGTGACGCGGGCCGGATCCCAGGCGAGCTCGCTCTCCGGACGACTGCGTGCGTTGGGGGCGCGGGTCGTCGAGGCCCCGGCGATACGAACGGTGGCGCGCGCTGTCGAGCTGCCATCGCTCGCGGAGTTCGATCTACTGTGCCTGACGAGCGCCAACGGTGTCGAGCTGCTGTTCGAGGCGATGGGCGAACACGGCCTGGACGCGCGCGCGCTCGCCGGCCTGCGAGTCGCGGCGATCGGGCCGGGCACCGCGGCGGCGCTGCACGACCACGGCATCACTGCGGACGTCGTGCCGGCTCGATTCGTCGCCGAGGGACTGCTCGAAGCGCTCGCGGAAGGCGAGGCGCCGCGCCGCGTGCTCGTCGCGCGAGCGGCCGACGCGCGCGACGTGCTGATCGACGGCCTGCGCGCTCGCGGCGCGGGGGTCGAGATCCTGGCGCTATACGACACGATCGCCGAGCCCATCGACGCCGCCGGCGCGGCGGCCCTGGCCGACGCCGACTACGTCACGTTCACCTCAGCCTCAACCGTCCGCTTCCTGCTCTCGCAGGCGACGCTCGGCCCGCGAACGCGGATCGTCTCGATCGGTCCGGTGACGAGCGAGGCGCTCCGCGCACGGCAGCTCGAGCCGCACGTCGAAGCCCGGCGACATGACATCCCAGGCCTCGTCGACGCGCTCGTCGCCGACGCGGCGCGATCCGACCCTTGAGCCCGGACCCCTCCGATCGCGCCGCTCCGGTCGTCACGTTCCTCTCGGACTACGGCTACGCCGACGAGTTCGTCGGCGTCTGCCATTGCGTCATCGCACGGCGCTGCCCGACCGCACGGATCATCGACCTCGGCCATGGGTTCCCCCACCACGACATCCGCGCGGGGGCTCTGGCGCTCCGTGCCGCGCTGCCCTACGCGCCGGCCGGCGTGCACCTGGCGGTGGTCGACCCGGGTGTGGGCAGCGATCGCCGGGCCCTGGCGCTGCGCACGCGCGAGGAGACGCGCATTCTGGTCGGGCCTGACAACGGGCTCCTGCTGCCTGCAGCGGCGCTCTTCGGCGGCGTCAGCGAGGCGGTCGACATCTCCGACTCGCCCGAGGCTCTGCGACCGATCTCGGCGACGTTCCACGGGCGCGACGTGTTCGCAGCGGTCGCAGCGGCGCTGGCCGACGGAGCGCCGACGGAGGCTGTCGGCCGGGCGATCGAGCCTGGATCGCTGATCGAACTCGAGCTGCCCACGCCAACGCGGGAGGGCGACTCACTGCACGCGCACGTCCTGTCGATCGATGGCTTCGGCAATGTCGCCCTCGACGTCGAGCCATCCACCCTGGCCGGCGCCGCGCGCCTGCTGCTCGAGGCCGCCGACGGGGAGAGCGCGGCGCCACTGGGGCGCACGTTTGCAGACGTCGCGCCGGGCGAGCTCGTCGCCTATGCCGACTCGCGCGGCCGCCTCGCGCTCGCCGTCAATCGCGGCTCGGCCGCAGCGTTCCTGCGAGTCGCGGTCGATGACGAGATCGTGCTGCGCGCGCGATGATGCTCGGCTCGCCACGCATCCACCACCGGCGGACCGGATCGACCAACGCGGAGGCGCGCACGCTCGCCCACGCAGGCGCCCCGCACGGCACGCTCGTCACGGCGGCCGAGCAGACGGCCGGACGCGGTCGCGAAGGCCGGCGCTGGCTGGCACCGCCAGGCAGCGCCCTGCTCTGCTCGCTCGTTCTGCGCGACGTTCCTTCGCTCGTATCGCTGCGCGCCGGCGTCGCAGTCGCCGACGCGCTCGCCGCGGACGCGCTGCTCAAGTGGCCCAACGATGTCCTGATCGACGGGCGCAAGGTGAGCGGAATCCTCATCGAGTCGAGCCCGCGCGAAGCCTGGGCGGTTCTTGGAATCGGCATCAACGTCGCGGTGTCGCTCGGCGAGCTGCCGGAGGAGCTGCGCGAGACCGCGGGCACCCTGGGATTGGCCACCAGCGCCATCGAGCCGCTGCTCGCGCGACTGCTCGAGACCCTCGATGGCTGGCTCGGCCGCCCGCAACCGGACGTTCTAAACGCGTGGCGGAGCCGCGACGCCCTGACTGGCGCCCAGGTGGCCTGGGCCGGCGGTGAGGGAACCGCGCGCGGTGTCGACGAGGAGGGTCGGCTGCTCGTCGAGCGCGGCGAGTTCGTGCAGGCCTTGAACGCCGGCGAAGTGCGTCTGAAATCGCCGCCGAGCGCCGGCCCCTAAAAGAATCAGCTCAGAGCGGCGGACTCGCCGGTCGCCGGACGATCGACCGTCGTGCCCTCGACGGACGCGTTGTCCACCAGCCCGCCGTGTGCTGCTGCTCCGTTGAGCGCCGGCTCGGCACCCGTCCCGGCGGCGCCGCCCGCGCCGCGGCGGCTGCGCCGACGCTTGCCGCGACCGCGCCGCTTGGGGAAGTTGCGGGCCAGCTCGCGCGCGAGGGCGGGCGGCTTGCGGGCCATTCGAGTGCGAGCAGCGCGCAGCACCTCCTCGGCTTCCGGCGTGTGCGCGAGGGCGGCGGCCAGCAGCGCCGCGGCGAGACGGCGGTCCTGCTTGCGCGACGCGTGCACGAGACGCCGAGCGTTGCGGGCGTGCGCGGCACCGGACGAGTTGACGAGCAGGCCGAGCAGCCGCTTGGTCTCGGGCCAGCGCTGCACCGCGTACTCCTCGTGCACATCGCGCGTGTATTCGGCGATCCGCCAGATCCAGGCGTTCGCCTGGTCGCGGCGGCCGATCCGCTTGTCGACCATCGCCTGGAGCATGATCTTCGCCCCCTCGCGACGCTCCTCGCGCACCCAGGAGCCGATGATGTCGATCGCCGTGTCGAACGCGTCGGGATCACGCGCCGCCGCGATCTCGGCGAGCGCCTTCAATCGCAGCTGCGGGTTCTTGTTGCGCTGGACGGCGGTGATCAGGAAGCGACGCCGCAACTCCCCATCGCGGTCGAAGTGCAGCATGGCCCGGGCGCGACGCCAACCGCTGGCCTGCACGCGGGCGCCGGCGAGCGCCGCCCAGACGTGCTGTTCGCCGTAGTCGAGGTGCTCCACGGCGATCCGCCAAAGCTCGCGCTCGAAGACCTCCGCGCGCCGCTCGGGCTCGGCGCAGACCGGTAGCACACGGCGCTCGACGCGGACGCGACGCCCGCGCCCGCGGCGCACCGGTCCGACCACGATTGCGCCGCCGCGGTAGACGTCACGGTCAAGCAGCGAGTGCAGCGTCACGACCGGGTCGTCGTGCTTGGTCGCCGGGTGGACGAAGTCGACGACGAGGCCGGCCTCCTTGCCGGGGTGGCGCCGCGTGACGCGGCCGACGCGCTGCTGGTAGATCCGCTTCGACGCCGTCGGAGCCAGGTGGATGCAGACGGTCGCGCGCGGTGAGTTCCAACCCTCGGCGAGCAGTTGGGCGTTGATCAGGACATCGATGTCCCCGCGCTCGTAGCGAGCAAGAATGCTCGCCAGCTCGCGTTTCGGCGTTTCGCCGGAGACGGCTTGGGCCTTCAGCCCCTCGGCGCGGAACGCCTCGGCAAGGTTGTAGGCGTGGCGCACGCCGGCTGCGTAGACGACGCCCGGCACGCCGTTGAAGCGCGTTTTGTAGAGGTTTGCGACGGCGACATTG
Source organism: Solirubrobacteraceae bacterium (assembly GCA_050015415.1). Lineage (GTDB taxonomy): Bacteria > Actinomycetota > Thermoleophilia > Solirubrobacterales > Solirubrobacteraceae > Palsa-513. The sequence goes on along the minus strand of JBEKBL010000012.1, from coordinate 1,324 downwards.
AACGGCGTCTGGTCGAGCAACTCGGCGAGCATCTCCTGATCGAACTCGGTGTCGACCTCGCCACGGCGCAGCGGCACCTTGGCGATCGTCCGCACGCCCGGCCCGGGGGGTATCCGAACGCAGCGGAGTGGCGAGATGACTCCTCGGCGCGCCGCCTGCGCGAGGTCGAAGCGCGAGGTCTGGGTCGGAAAGAGGTCGGTTACGTGCCGCGCGATCAGCGCGCCGGTCGCCGTCATGCCGATGAACACCGGACCGGTCCAGGCGCGAATCGCGGCACTCGTCTTCTCCCCGAGCGCGGTGTGCGCCTCGTCGCAGATGACGATCGCGTAGGCGCCGGAGATGTTCCCGGCGTTGCGCACGAACCACTGGTAGGTCTCGACGGTTACCGGTCCGTTGGGACTGTCCTCATGCCCAAGCAGCGGCGGCGTGATCCGCTTCTTGTAGCCGCGGTCGCGCAATTCACCGTTGAACTGGTCGACGAGGTTGCGACGATGGGTCAGGATCAGTACGCCCCCGGTGCGCGAAGCTTCGACGAAACCGAGCGCTGCGACCGTCTTGCCGGCGCCCGTGGCGTGCTCGAACCAGAAGCGCTTGGCGGCGTTTGGATCCTCGGGCTGTTCGGCCAGCTGCTCGTCGTCCTGGGGTCCCTCGGCATCCTCCTCCTCATCCCAGCCGGCCAGCGCAGCTTCGGCCTCGGCGCGGTCGAGCTCAGCCTCGAGCTCTGCAGCTACGTCGTCCGGCTCGAAGTCGTCCTCCGGGTCCTCGTCGGCCGGGGCCCGGGTGAACTCCTCCTCGTCGTCGTCATCGTCATCGTCGACCGGCGGCTCCTCGTCCTCCTCGAACTCCTCGTCGGGCTCGCCTGCGCCCGGCGTCGTCCCGGCAGCGTCTTCGCCGTCGTCGTCCGCGTCTTCGTCCTCGGTGCCGAGGATTGCGGCTTCGGCCAGCACGTCGCGCGTGACGACGCCGTTCGCGTATCCGTTCCCGTTGCGCGCGAGCGCTTCGGCGAGCAGCGCGGTGAGGGTGCCGGACAGGGCGTCGACCTGGTGGGCGGAGAGCAGCGTCTTGTCGGCGAGGCGGGGCTCATCCTCGGACAGGACGCGCTCGAGGCCGAGCAGCAGCGAGAAATCGCGCCGCCAGGCGGGAGACGGAGCTTTGAGGCCGGCGTCGAGCTCGCCGAGGGCCTGGTCGAGCGCGCGGCGACGAGGCGTGCCCGGCGCCAGCGCTATCTCTCGCTCCTCGCCCGGATGGACGTAGGGCTCGCGCGTGAACGACTCAGCGCGAGCGATGTCGGCATCGCTCGGAAGGGCTGCCTTGGCAGCCAATG
>JBEKBL010000011.1:0-16032 GCA_050015415.1 Solirubrobacteraceae bacterium | reverse complement strand
GCCGCTGAGTGGCGGCCAGGTCGACGACGCGCCGTTCGGCGGCGGCGCCGGGATGGTCCTGCGCGTTGACGTGATCGACGCTGCGCTGCGCGCCCACTACGAGCTCGATCCGGTGACGCTCCGCGAACAGCGCCGCGTCGTCCTCCTCAGCCCGGCCGGGCGCGTGCTCGACGACGCGCGCGTCACCGAGCTGGCTGGTGCACCGGCGATCACCGTGCTGTGCGGCCGCTACGAGGGCTTCGATGAGCGGATCGCCGAGCATTTCGCGAGCGACGTCATCTCGATCGGCCGCTACGTACTCGCCGGCGGCGAGCTGCCGGCGATGGTGCTCGCCGACGCCGTGCTGCGCAAGCTGCCGGGCGCGCTCGGGCACGAGGCGTCCGCTGTCGAGGAGTCCTTCAGCGAGGCCCTCGAGGGCATGCCCGAGTACCCGCAATACACGCGGCCCGCCCTCTATCGCGGCTGGCCCGTGCCCGAGGTGCTGCTCGGCGGCCATCATGAGCAGATTCGCCGCTGGCGGCTCGAGCAGGCGCGCGAGCGCCAGGCTCGGGAGTCGTCGGCTTAGGAAGCGCTTCAAGACACGCGACGCGCGCTAGGATTGCTGTGCGCGGAGGCGAAGGTTTCTCGTCCGCGCCTCTTTTTTGTCATGAGCACAGTCATCGATACGATCGAGCGCGACCAGCTGCGCCGCGTCCCACGTTTCCAACCCGGCGACCGCCTGAAGGTGCACTTCCAGGTGATCGAGGGAACTCGCCGGCGAACGCAGGTGTTCGAGGGCGTCGCGATCAAGCGCCAGGGACATGGCGTCCGCGAGACCTTCACCGTCCGCAAGCAGTCTTTTGGCGTCGGCGTTGAGCGCACGTTTCCGCTGCACTCTCCGAAGATCGAGAAGATCGAGGTCGCCGCGCGCGGCGACGTCCGCCGGGCGAAGCTCTACTACCTGCGCGATCGCGTCGGCAAGGCGGCTCGCGTGCGCGAGCGCGGCTACGTCGGCCCTGAAGCCGCGATCGAGCCCGGCTTGATCAGCGCGCCGACCGAGGCCCCGGCCACAGTGGAGGCTGAGCCGCAAGCGCCGACAGAGCCGCCCGAGTCACAGGACGTGGCCCAGACGCCCGAGCCGGAGGCTGCCGGCGAGGATGCCGTGGTGGTTGAGGGGGAAGCCGCGCAGGCAACCGGGGACACTGACGATGAGGATGCCGCCGCGTCTACGGAGCCCGCTGGCGACACGACGTGACGTTGAAGCAGGCCGGCGCGCGTTTTCGGCAGGTCGCGCGCCGGAACCAGTTCGTCGAGTTCGTCCTGATCATTGCGCTGGCGCTCGGGCTCGCCTTTGCGATCCAGGCATTCGTCGTCAAGCCGTACAAGATCCCCAGTGGGTCGATGGAGCCGACGCTTTCGATCGGCCAGCGGGTGCTCGTCGATCGGATCGGCAACGACTTCTTCGGCCCGTCGATTGGCGACATCGTCGTCTTCCATCCACCGGCCGGCGCGGTCGCGGGTGACGGGGTCTGCGGGGTCCTTCAGAAGCCGAACGAACCCTGTCCGCGGCCCACGGCGAAGGAGGCGAGCATCAACTACATCAAGCGGGTTGTCGCCGTCGGTGGCGACACGATCGCGATCCGCGGCGGTCACGTGATCCTGAACGGGAAGCGTCAGCACGAGCCCTTCGCCAGCTTCGCTGGCTGCGCGGGCGATCCGAGCTGCACGTACAGCACCCCGATCAGGGTGCCGCGCGGGTACTACTTCGTGATGGGGGACAACCGGGCCAACTCCGACGACAGCCGATTCTGGGGCCCCGTGCCGCGTGGGTGGATAATCGGCGAGGCTTTCGCGACCTACTGGCCGCCGGACCGGATCGGCTTCTTCTAGGCCGGTCCAGGGCGGCCACACTCCGCGTTGGTCACAATCCGATGGTGCTCGCGCGACTAGCTGACTGATGCGTTTCCCCGAGATGGCGAGCGACCGCGACCTGTTGCGCTCGACGCCGGACCACGCACAGGCTTTCGGCGAGTTCTACCGTCGGCATGAGCGACGCCTGCTCGCCTACCTCGTTCGACGGACCCGCAGCGGCGAGCTTGCAGCCGATCTCTGTGCGGAGGCCTTCGCGGCGGCGCTCGAGGCTTGCTGTGCCGGCGTCGACGTACCCGAGGTTCCGGTCGCGTGGCTGTTCGGCATCGCCAATCACAAGCTGGCTGACGGTGCGCGCCGCTCGCGCGTCGAGGACCGCGCTCGAGTTGCGCTACAGATGCGGGTGGTCGAGCTGACGCGGGGCCAGATCTCGGACATCGAGCGGCTCTGTGCGGACGCCGAAGCCGCGACACTGCTCGAAGGCCTCGCGCCGGATCAGCGTCGTGCTCTGCTCGCGCACGTGATCGACGATGAGCCCTACGGTGACATCGCCATCGGGCTCCGCTGCTCGCAGTCGGTCGTGCGAAAGCGGGTCAGCCGCGGCCTCGCGGAGCTGCGGCTGCGGCTGGGGGAGGGCGCCGATGCTGCTGCCTGACGTACACGATGAACTCGTGCGGGCGGCCGGCGCAGCCAGGGCTCGCCGCCGGGTCGGCGCGCGGACGATCAGCGCGCTGGCAGCGGCACTGGTGGCGCTGCTGCTTGCTGCGCCGGCCGCGCAGGCGGGGATCCCGCTGGTCGCCAGCGCCGCGCCGATCACGCACGTCGCGGGGGACGCATGAGGATCTCGAAACTGGCGCGTGGTAATCAGCTCGTCGAGTTCGTGCTGGTAGTCGTCATCGCTCTCGGATTGGCATTCCTCGTGCAGGCCTTTGTTGTGAAGCCGTACAAGATCCCGACGGGCTCGATGGAGCCGACCCTGATCCCGGGCCAGCGGGTGCTGGTCGATCGGATCGGCAACGATTTCTTCAGCCCGTCGATTGGCGACATCGTCGTGTTCCATCCGCCGGCCGGCGCGGAGGTCGGCGGCGACGGGATCTGTGGCGTCACGACGACCCGCAACGAGCCGTGCCCACGACCGACGCCGAAGGAGTCGAGTACGACGTACATCAAGCGAGTGGTCGCGGTCGGGGGCGACACGATCGCGATCCGAGACGGTCACGTGATCCTCAACGGGAAGCTTCAGAAGGAGCGGTTCGCGAGCTTCGCGGGCTGCGCCGGCGATCCGACCTGCAGCTACCCGACGCCGATCAAAGTTCCCGCCGGTTACTACTTCATGATGGGCGACAACCGTGGGAACTCCGACGACAGCCGGTTCTGGGGACCGGTGCCCGACGCCTGGATCGTCGGTGAGGCCTTCGCAACCTACTGGCCCCCCGACCGGATCGGGATCTTCTAGCTCGAACGCGCGCTCACGGCGCTCAGCGCGCCGGCGGCGGAGCGGGCACCGTCTGTTTGCCTTCGACCGCGCGCTCGGCGTGCGGCTGATCGCCGGCGCAGACGAGGCCGGCCGCGGCTGTCTCGCCGGGCCGCTCGTTGCCGCCGCTGTGCTCTTCGACTACCAGGCGCTGAGCACGCGCGAGCTGCGCTCGCTCAGCGCGCTGAATGACTCCAAGCAGCACGATCATGCGGCACGCGAAGAGCTCTACCCGCGCGTTCTTGGGAGTGCCCGCGCGGTCGCCGTGGTGTCGCGGTCGGTGCGGACGATCGACGGCGGCGGCCTCCACGTCACGAACCTCGGGGCGCTCGCGGACGCGCTCGCCGCTGTCGCGTGCGCCGACTGCCTCTGCCTCGTGGACGGCTTTGCGGTGCCCGAGTTCGGCTACGAGCAGCGCGCGATCATCGACGGGGATGCGACAAGCGCGGCGATCGCGGCGGCTTCGATCATCGCGAAGGTGACGCGCGATCGGCTGATGCGTCGCGCGGACGCGCTGCACCCCGGCTGGCAGTTCGCGGCGCACGTCGGCTACTCGACGCCCGAGCATCGCGCGGCGATCGCGCGCCAGGGCGTTTCGCCGTTGCACAGGATGTCCTTCCAGTCCTCTGCATACGAGCAGCTGGCGCTTTAGAAGCGCCGGCGAGGTTCTAGGGACCGGCGGCCGGGCCGAATGTGACGGTCACCGACACCGACGGAACCGGGCCGATCACGGCGATCGAGCAGGATTGAAAGCCCAGCTGCCTGGCGATGTCGGCGAGCTTCTTGCGCAGCGCCTTGATCCACTGCTTCAGGCGCTCCAGAAGGTCGTCGCTGATGCTGCCCTCGCTGCCGGTTCCCCTGCTCTGGTCCTGGTGGATCTCGGCGTTCATCACGATGATCAGCCCGACGATCTCGGCGTAGGCGTCCTCCGCGTCGGCGGGCGTCGCGGTGGACAACTCGTCGATCGCCTCGATGCGGTTCGCGCGAAAGGCCGCTGCGAGATCGACCATTGCCGTGCTCACTTGCGAGTGGGCGCGAGGCCCCGGTGGTCGGCGAGCGCGGTTGAGTACATCGCCGCAGCCTACTGGGCGGGGCTCTGCCGGTCAGGCCGGCGGCCCTCAGGCGACGCTTTCGAGCTGCTCGAGGGCGACCAGCCGGTCCATCTGGTCGAGCACCACGGCGACGGCATCGAAGCGCAGTTCGGCGCGACGCGGGTGGTCGGGATTGGCGGCGAGCCACTCGGCGGCGAGCGCGCGGATCCTGCGTCGCTTCCGCGGTGTGATCGAGACCAGTGGGTCCAGCCCACCCGGGCGACGCGTCTTGACTTCGACGAACACGATCGCTCGACGGTCGGCGACGATCAGGTCGAGCTCGCCCGCACGCGTCCGGTGGTTGCGGGCGAGCAGCTCGAAGCCGAGTCGCTCGTAATGCTCGAGCGCGAGCCGCTCGCCGGCGCTGCCGAGCATCTGCCGTGTCGTTGGCATCGATGCTCGACCGTAGAGCCCCGACATCAGTCAATCGATGAAGGAATGCGACAAAAGTGCGACAGGACTGTGAAGGCGCGCTCGCTCGACGAGTCGCAGCACCGGCGCGTGACGGTCAATCGTCGGCGTGGTCCGGGCCTTGCGACCGACGCTCTCGTGAGTGGATCGCTCGGACTAACTACCGGGCCCCGTGTCGTTGACGGCTGCGCCTAGGAGCCAGCGTGCGAGCGGGTCGTCGATCAGCGACCAGTCCATGTTGCCGCTGTCGTCCAGGCCGACCGCCTGTCCCCGTGAGGCTGTCTCTGACCAGATGACTCCGGTGACCCAAGGGGTGGCGACGAGTGCCGTTCGCAGACTTCTGAGCCACGTGTAGCGCTGGGCAGCGTCTACCTTCGTTTCGGCGAGCCAGACAGGCTTGCGGAACGTCGAATGTAGCCAGTCGATTCGTGCGAAGCGACAGGAGATGTCGCAGCTCGTTTCGAACGCGAACGCAACGACCGTCGGTCCCAGGACGTTCACGTAACGCGCGCCCGGCCAGTACCGTGCGGTGACGCTCTCGAATTTGGAGGTCGTGTCGTTTGTCAGGAGGTCGGGGCCCCAGATCCATCTCACGTTGGTCGCGCCTGCCTCGTGGAACACTGTCCAGATGTGCCTCCAGGCCGCGACATACATTTTCGGGTTACCGCTCCACGGGAACCAGTTGCCGTTCATCTCTTGAGCAAAGCGAATGTAGACGAGGCCCGGGTGGGCGCGGACTGTCAGAGCCGCTTGCTCGAGATAGGCGTCAGTCTCCCCGTCGACGATCGCCGATAGCGCCAGCCTGGACACGGCGGTCCAGGTGATCATCGCGTTGGTGTCCAGCGAGCTGTCAGTTGCGAGGCTCGGCGCCAGATCATTGCCGTACGCGACGTAGTCCGCGCGCACGGTGGGATGCAACGAGCTCAGAGCCACATACTGGTTGCTGGTGCCAGCGATTCCCAACACGCGAGTCTCTGCTGGCCGTTCCGCGGCGCTCGCCTTCGCGCTCGCGCCGATGCCACCGAGGATCGCGACGGTCGCGAGCACGGTTGCGACTGTGAGCGCGCGTCCGACGCGTCGATCACGAAGCGTGACGTGGTCATTTTGCGCTGCCCGCGTGCCCCAGTCGTTGACGAACATCGTTGCGAACGCGCACAGCCTGATCGGCACCATGAATAGGGTCAGTTGGACCACGAACACCGGCAGCCACGGCACGTCGCGCGGGCTACGTCGGAGATGTGGGTATTGGCGCAGGCCGATCGACGTGGTCATCCCGAGGAACGAGAGACCCAGCACCGCTGGCAGCGGTAGGTGTGGCATCCACGCCGCGCTCCTGCCTGCGATGCTCGTCGCGGCCGCCACAGACGCGAGTGCGAACACCGCGAACGGAGTCGCCAGATCGGACCAGAACACGAGCGCCGCTGCGGGCCTGCGGAAAAGCCAGCGGCTCGACAGCAGCGTCTCGCGCTGGGACGAGCGACCCCAGCGGAGCTGCTGGCGCCAGAATCCGCGCCATGTGTCGGGCGCCTCGGTCTCGACCAGCGCCGTGGATTGGAACACGGTGCGCCAGCCGCTGCGCAGCAGCTCGTTCGTCAGTACGCGGTCGTCGCCTATCCGCATCTCGAGTCCGAGGACGCGCTGCGAGAAGAGTGCCTCGAGCGCGTCGATGAACGCTTTGCGGCGATAGGCGATCGTCCTGCCGGCGAGGCAGCCTACTTGGCCGAACACGGACTGCGCGGGCACCGCGAGGGAGTAGCGGATGTCCTCGACCCAGTCGGCCAGTCGCCTGACGGAGTTGTGTCGGGGGTTGGTGATGCGCTGCGTTGGCGTGACGCCGCCTACGCGTGGATCGGCGAACGGTTTGAGTAGCTCACGTAGCATGCCCGGCGCCCAAACGGTGTCGGAGTCGAGCACAATGACGACGTCGGTCTCGGACGCGGCGGCGATACCGGCCTCGATCGCCGCGCGCTTGCCAGCGTGTGCGATGGGAACCACGCGGTCGGCGTACCGCTCGGCCAGCGCGCACAGTCCTGGGTCGCCGCCGTCGACGACCACAACCACCTCGGTCGGAGTGTTGGCGACGACGGACTCAAGCACGCGGCGGAACGTGTCCTCGGGCTCGCTGTACACAGGCACGATCACCGACGTGGTCATGGCGAGCGTCTCGCCCGATGGATCGGTATACGGTCGATAGCGACGGGCCAGTGTTGCCTTGGCCAGCCACAGCGACCACACGTAGCCAAAGAAGACGAGGAAGAACGGCACCGCACCGCCCTCGATAACGCGCCGAGCGTCGAAGAACGCGGAGAACACGCGTCTAGACCTTCAGGGTGGCGTGAGCGCGTAGGCACCCCGACGGGGCACATGTCGCGTCTTGGCCGTCCCTGAAGATCCAAAGAGTCGACCGACTGGCGACCGTGCGGCCGCCGGAATGGATGCTGCTGTTGTGGTCCATCGGAGCAGCCCCAGTCAAAGTTCCAACGTGACATCGGACAGTGACTGGTGATGTGATTCAGGTCAGGGGCTATACACGTACCCACCGCGGGGCAAAACTTGACCTGGCACGCCAGTCAGGCATATCCCCAGGGGAGGCATGACGGCGCAGATCTCGAACGCCCAAAGTCAATCGATGAAGGAATGCGACAAAAGTGCGACAGGACTGTGAAGGCGCGCTCGCTCGACGAGTGCCAGCGCCGGCGCCTGATGCGATGTGGAAATGCTCGTATGTGCACACGGCTTTGCCATTGACCGCGGCACGGCGCTGCACGTTGAAGTCGAGCTGGATCTGCGCGCCGGGCTTCCGGGCCTTGCCGTCATCGGTCTCGGCGGCGGCCCGGCGCGTGATCTGCGCGAGCGCCTGCAGGCGGCGGTGCTGAACAGCGGCTACGGCTTTCCCCGCCGCCGCGTCACGGTCAACATCGCTCCGCCACCGCGTCGCAGCGGTGGCGAGCTCGACCTCGCCGTCGCCTGCTGCGTGCTTGCCGCCGTCGGTCAGCTGGACCGATCGCGACTCGAGCGGATTGGCTTCTGCGCCGAGCTCGGCCTCGGCGGTGAGCTGCGCGCCTGCGGGACAGGCGCCGCGGTCGCGGACGCGGCATCGCAGGCCGGCCTCGTCGGCGTCGTAGTGGCCGCCGGCGACCGCGAGAGCGCGGCGCTCGCCGGGTACATTCCGGTCGCGGGCGCGGGAAACCTGCGAGACGTGGTGGCGCTCCTCGCGCGGCCGTCTCGCGGTGGCGCGCGGTCGACCGCGCCGGCCGGCGCGAGGACGGCTGGAGCCCGCAGCGCGGATTGCACGCGTCCGACGTGAGCGCGACGACATACTGCCCTTCATGACGGACGTGCCGCGAGTGCTCACGATCGCCGGATCGGACTCGGGCGGCGGCGCTGGCATTCAGGCCGACCTGAAGGCATTTGCGCGCTGTGGCGTCTACGGCACCTGCGCGATCACGGCCGTGACGGCGCAGAACACGCGGGGCGTCGTTTTGGTGCACGACGTGCCCCCGGCCGTGGTTCGGGCGCAGATCGAGGCGGTTGCCGGCGACATCGGCTTCGATGCGGTCAAGATCGGTATGCTCGGCTCAGCAGCGACCGTGCACGCCGTGGCGGATTGCCTGAGGGAGCTCGTCGATCCTGCGACCGCGATCGTCGTCGATCCCGTGCTCGCGGCCAGCAGCGGCGCGCGGCTGCTCACAGACGACGCTCTCGCGACATTGATCGGCGCGCTGCTGCCGCTCGCCCGCGTGGTGACGCCGAACCTGCCGGAGGCGCGAGCGCTGGTCGAACATGTGGGCCTCGACGGAGGGCAGACGGACGCCGATCTGGCTCGTGCCGTACTCGAACTCGCTCCGCGCAGCGTCGTGCTGACCGGCGGCCATCGTCGAGCGCCGGGGGACATCTACTGCGACGCAGGGCAGCTGGTCGAGATCGAGACGCCCCGCTACGACACGAGCGCAACCCACGGCTCCGGCTGCACCCACTCCGCCGTCCTGGCGGCCGAACTCGCAAAGGGATCCACGCCACTCGAAGCAGCTAAAACGGCCGCTCGACTCACCGCAGAGGCAATCCGCGACGGCCTCGACGGCATCGGCTCGGGCGCCGGTCCCGTTGACATCCTCGCCATCGCGGCTTTTCGTGAGCAGCGCTAGATCAGCTGGCGAAGTTACGCCGCCTCCGGCGGCGTAAGCTTTGAGGCGTGCGGCTCCTCGCGATGCGCCCGGGTCATGGTGAGGTTCTGATCGCCGAAGGTGACATCGAGGACGCCGAGCAGGAGCGGACGCTGGTGGCGGCCTTCCGGGCGCAGCTCGATCTCGGGATGTGGGCGGCGGTGCCGCTGAGTGAGCCTGGCGGCCGGCGCGCGGCAGAGTTGGTCAAGAGCTTCGATGAGGTTCCCCGGGACGCCGAGCGCGTGATCTTTTTCCCGCGCGCCGCGGGCGGCGGCTAGTGGGCGCACTCGCGGCGCCCGAGGCCTATGACGCGGCGCGGGAAGCTCGCGCCGAAGAACGTGCCCGCGAGCTGTTGCGCTCGTGCGTCAACGCGGAGGAGTGGGCGACCTATGAGGCCCACGGACTGATCCGCGTCTACCGTCAGGCGAACCGCAGCCCCACCGGAGCGGTGAGCGACCGCACGACAACCTATGCATATTTGATCTATCCGCACAAGCCGATCGTTGCCTACGTCGTCGAGTCTGGGCGGCTGTTGGGCGAGTATTGCGTCGCGTTCGGCAATCCGCGCCTGCCGCCGTCAGACGACGTGCTCGCGAAGTGGCTTGCGCTGACCGGTGATGAGCGCGGCCTGCTCGCGAGCGCGAGAGTGCATCCTGTCGGCCAACAGATCGATCCGGAGCGCGTGCGGCGTGACCTGACGCGCCTAGAGCTCTGGCAGGAGAAGTCCGGTCGGTAGTCTTTCCGGCCCGTGAGCTCGAACCGCTTCGACCTGAAGCACCGCAGTCGCATCCTCACAGATGGGCCGACGCGCGCTGCTGCGCGGGCTCAGCTGAAGGGCATCGGCTACGACGACGAGGCGCTCTCCAAGCCGCTGATCGGCGTCGCGTCGACGTGGATCGAGACGATGCCATGCAACTTCCATCTGCGTGCGCTCGCGGCGCAGGTCAAGGACGGGATCCGCGAGGCCGGCGGGACGCCAATGGAGCTCAACACGATCGCGATCTCCGACGGGATCACGATGGGCACGTCCGGCATGAAGACCTCCCTGGTCTCCCGCGAGGTGATCGCCGACTCGATCGAGCTCGTCGCGCGCGGACATTTCTTTGATGCGGTGATCGCCCTCTCGGGCTGCGACAAGACGATCCCCGGCACGGTGATGGCGCTGGCGCGGCTCGACGTTCCGGCGCTCATGCTCTACGGCGGCTCGATTCCGCCGGGGCACTTCCAGGGCCACGACGTGACGATCCAGGACGTCTTCGAGGCGGTCGGGGCGCACGCGTCAGGGCGAATGAGCGACGAGGAGCTCGCCGAGCTCGAATCGAAGGCGTCGCCGGGCCCGGGCGCCTGCGGCGGGCAGTTCACCGCGAACACGATGGCGATGGCGTTCGAGATGCTCGGCATCGCTCCGATCCGCGACTCGCTGATGCCGGCGCAGGAGCCGACGAAGGCGGCGGCGGCGCGGGCCAGCGGCCGCCTCGTCGTCGACGTGCTGCGGCGCGGCCTGCGGCCGAGCGCGATCATCACGCGCGCCGGTCTCGAGAACGCGATCGCCGCAGTCGCCGCCAGCGGCGGCTCCACCAACGCTGTGCTGCACCTCCTGGCGCTCGCCCGCGAGGCGGGCGTCGAGCTCGAGATCGACGACTTCCACGCGATCAGCGAGCGCACGCCGCTGCTCTGCGATCTCAAGCCCGGCGGGCGGTTTGTCGCCACGGATCTCTACGCCGCAGGCGGCGTGGCGGTGCTTGCCAAGCGGCTGCTCGACGCCGGCCTGCTGCACGGCGACGCGCCGACGGTCACAGGACAGACGATCGGGGAGATCGCCGAGGCGGCGCAGGAGACGCCCGGGCAGGAGGTGATCCGCCCGCTGGCGAACCCGCTCGCGGCAAGCGGCGGACTCGCGATCCTGCGCGGCAACCTGGCGCCGGAAGGCTGTGTGGTCAAGGTTGCAGGTCACGTCCGGCGCCGTCACAGCGGGCCGGTACGCGTGTTCGAGGGCGAGGAGGCGGCGATGGCCGCCGTCACCGGCGGACAGATCAAGGCCGGTGACGTCGTCGTGATCCGCAACGAGGGACCGGCTGGCGGGCCGGGGATGCGCGAGATGCTCTCGGTGACGGCCGCGATCAACGGCGCCGGGCTCGGCGACGACGTCGCGCTGCTGACCGACGGGCGCTTTTCGGGGGCCACGCACGGGCTGATGGCCGGGCATGTCGCGCCGGAGGCCGCGCGCGGCGGGCCGATTGCGGCGCTCGCCGATGGCGATGAGGTCACTTTCGACGTCGATCAGCGCCGACTCGACGTCGCCCTGAGTGACAGCGAGATCGCGGAGCGAGTGGCCGCCTACCAGCCGCCTGAGAGCCCGGACCTCACAGGCGTGTTGCGCAAGTACGCGCGCGTCGTCTCGAGCGCAGCGCAGGGCGCGATAACGATCTGACTGCGGGCGGCAGGTCGTCGGGCTGGGGGGGCGAAGAACAGCAGAAGCGATGCCCGAAACCGCCTCAACCGAGCCTGCGACGGCGCTCAGCAGGCGCTGGATGCGTGCGCTCGGCCAGCTCGACGACGACTTGCGGACTCGAGCGGCGGCCGACAAGACCCGGCACGCCTATGGCAGCGACATCGAGCAGTTCGCGCACTGGTGCTCGGTGCGCGGCCTCGAGCCGGCGGCGGTGGCGACACGCGATCTGCGCCGCTTCGCAGCGTCGCTCTCCGAAAGCGGCCTCAAGGCTAGCTCGCTGGCGCGGAAGATCGCCTCTCTGCGAGCGCTCTACCGCATGCTGCGTGAGCACGGCGAGATTGCCGACAACCCGGCTGAGCTGATGACCTTGCCGAAACGACCGCGAACGTTGCCGCACGTGCTGCGCCCGGCCGAGGTGACCGCGCTGCTCGACAGAATTCCCGCGACGACCCCGCTCGAGCTGCGCGATCGTGCGATGTTCGAGCTGGCCTATGCCTCGGGCCTGCGCGCCGAGGAGCTCGTCGATGTCACTGTCGCGGCGATCGACTTCGATGGCGAGCAGGTGCGGATCGAGGGCAAGGGATCGAAGACGCGTTTCGTGCCGGTCGGCGAACCGGCGCTGGCTGCGATCGCCCGTTATGTCGAGCGCGGGCGACCGGCGCTGGCACACGATGATGACCCGACGCTCTTCCTCTCCAAGTCCGGTCGCCGCCTGTGCACTTCGGACGTGCGCCGCCGGCTACGGGCCTGGTCGGGGCTGGCCGGCCTCGGCGGCACCGTGCACCCGCACGCGCTCCGCCATTCGTTTGCAACGCACCTGCTCGACGGCGGCAGCGACCTGCGGGCGATCCAGGAGATGCTTGGGCATTCGAGCATCTCGACGACGCAGGTCTACACTCGGGTAGAGTCGGCGCGTCTGAAACGCGCCTATGCCAGCAGTCACCCGCGGGCCTGAGGCGCTACGAAGCTTGTGGTGCAGTCGAACGTAAAAGCTGTTGAGCTTCGTGATCTGTGGCGGCGCTACAAGTCGTCCGGTGATCAACGCGCTCGCGAGCGGCTGGTCGTTGCCTATTCGCCACTCGTCAAGTACGTCGCGGGGCGCATGGCGACCGGCCTGCCGGCGCACATCGATGAGGCCGATCTGATTTCCTACGGCCTCGGCGGCCTGATCGCGGCGATCGAGCGCTTCGATATGAGTCGCGAGATCCGCTTCGAGACCTACGCGATCACGCGGATCAAGGGGGCGATCCTAGACGAGTTGCGTGCGCTCGACTGGGTGCCGCGGTCGGTGCGGGCCCGCGCTCGGCAGATCGAGCGGGCGCACGTCAAGCTCGAGGCGCAGCTCCAGCGCTCCCCGACGGAGGAGGAGCTGGCCGCCGAGATCGACCTGCCGCTGGAGGACTTCCGCGATGCGCTGCTCCAGATCGCCAATTCCTCGGTGAGCGCGCTCGATGAGCTATGGACCTCTTCGGACTCGGGCGGCGACAGCATCTCGTTGCTGGACACGCTGAAGGACCCGGCGGCCGTCGATCCCGAGCGGGTCGTCGACCAGAACGAGCTGCGCGACCGAATCGCCGAGGCGGTCGACCGGCTGCCCGAGCGGGAGAAGCTCGTGATCGCGCTCTATTACTACGAGAACCTCACGCTGCGGGAGATCGGCGAGGTGCTCCGCGTGACCGAGTCGCGCGTCTCGCAGTTGCACACCAAGGCGGTGCTCGGCCTGCGCGCTTCGCTCTCGCAGATTCGCTGAACGACCCTGGCACGGTGGTGCGGTTTCGCGCTATGTTGCCCTCTCCCATAGGGAGAGGAGATACGGGATGCGCCACCAGGCGGAGGCAATTCGCAATGTCGCGCTCGTCGGGCACCGCGGCTCTGGCAAGACGTCGCTGAACGAGGCGCTGCTGTTCGAGGCCGGCGCGCTGACGCGGCTCGGCAGCGTGGTGGACGGCACCACTGCGTCCGATGTCGACCCTGATGAGCAGTCGCGCCAGCTCTCGATCTCGGCGGCACTGACGTCGTTCGATTGGTCCGGACGAAAGATCAACCTGATCGACACGCCCGGTGACCCGAGCTTCGTCGCCGATGCGCTTTGTGCGCTGCGCGTATGCGAGGCGGCGGTCTTCGTCGTCAACGCCGTGATGGGCACGGAGGTCACGACGACGCGGCTCTGGAAGGTGGCGGCGGAACGCGACATCGCGCGCATGCTGTTCGTCAACATGCTCGACCGCGAGCGGGCCGATTTCTTCCGCACGCTCGAGTCGCTCAAGGCCGCGTTCGGGCCGCACGTCGTCGCAACCGAGATCCCGATCGGCGGCGAGCACGAGGTCTCAGGCGTCGTCGACCTCGTCGACATGCGCGCCTACAGCTACACGCAACCCGGACGCGACAACGCGGTCGAGGTCGAGATCCCTGACGCGGCGCGTGCTCGCGCCGAGGAGTATCGCGAGAAGCTGATGGACGAGGTCGCGGAGGTCTCCGACGAGCTGATGGAGCGCTACCTCGAGGGCTCCGAGATTTCGCACGCGGAGATCGTCGACGCCCTGCGCCGGGGGACGAACCACGGCTCGATCTTCCCGGTTGTCTGCGGCGTCGCGACGCGCAACCTCGGCACAAACCGGCTGCTCGACGCGATCGTCGAAGACCTGCCGTCCCCGGTCGAGCACGGTGGCCTCGAGCTGCCGGAGGTGACGCTCGAGCCGGACGAGGCGCGCGAGCTCTTCGCCTACGTTTTCAAGACGCGAGCCGACCCCTACGCGGGGCGGATCAACCTGTTTCGGGTCTACCAGGGCGTTATGCGCCACGACACGCAGCTGCTGAACACGCGGACCCACCAGAAGGAGCGGGTCGGGCAGCTGATCGTCTTCTCGGGCCGGGGAACGACGCATGTCGAGGAGCTCGGCGCCGGTGACATCGGCGCCGTCGCAAAGCTCAAGGAGACGCGCGCCGGCGACTGGCTGGCGGCGCGCGACGAGCCGATCCGGATGCCGGCCGACCAGCTCCCGGCGCCGGTGATGGCGTTTGCGGTCGAGCCGCGGACGAAGGGCGATGAGGACAAGGTGTTCACCGCGCTGCGCCGCCTGCAGGAGGAGGATCCGACGATCGACCTGCACCGCGACGCGCAGACCGGTCAACAGATCGTCGCCGGCCTGTCGCAGATTCACGTCGAGGTGATCGTCGACCGCCTCAAGTCACGGTTCGGCGCCGAGGTCATGTTGAAGCCGCCGCGCGTGCCCTACCAGGAGACGATCCGCGCGGGCGCCAAGGCCCACGGACGCCACAAGAAGCAGTCCGGCGGCCGGGGCCAGTTCGGCGACTGCCACATCGAGATCGAGCCGCTCGATCCGGGTGGGGGCTTCGAGTTCGTCGACCGGATCAAGGGCGGCGCGATTCCGAACTCATTCATCCCGGCCGTCGAGAAGGGCGTGCGCGAGGCGATGGAGCACGGCGTGCTCGCGGGCTATCCCGTCAAGGATGTGCGCGTGACGCTGTTCGACGGCTCCTTCCACACGGTGGACTCCGCGGAGCTCGCGTTCAAGCTGGCCGGGTCGCAGGCGATGAAGCACGCGCTCGAGCAGGCGAGCCCGGTGCTGCTCGAGCCGATCATGCTGGTGACGCTGTCGGTGCCCGAAGACACCGTCGGCGATGTGATCGGAGATCTCAAGTCGCGCCGCGGACGCCCTCAGGGCATGGAGCGAAACGGTGCGATGGCGGAGATCAAGGCCGAGCTCCCGATGGCGGAGCTGCTCGGCTACGCGCCAGACCTGCGCTCGATCACCGGCGGCCAGGGCGACTACACGATGGAGTTCCTGCGCTACGAGGAGGTCCCCGGCCACCTGCTCTCAAAGGTCCTGGGCGCCGCCTCCGAGGAGGCCGTCAAGGTCTGAGGACGCCACCCCTCATGGCCCCGGGAGTCCTGCGCTAAGGTGGGCGCGATGGCAACGCGCCAGCTGCAGACGAGCCACCAGCCGGTCACCTGCCAGATCTGCGGCCG
Source organism: Solirubrobacteraceae bacterium (assembly GCA_050015415.1). Taxonomy (GTDB): domain Bacteria; phylum Actinomycetota; class Thermoleophilia; order Solirubrobacterales; family Solirubrobacteraceae; genus Palsa-513. Next base: position 602 of record JBEKBL010000011.1, on the reverse strand, counting down.
CTCGCTGCTGCGCGGCGAGCGCCCGTCCTCGTTTCGCAGTGCGGCCGAGGTGCACACGGTCTGCGAGCTGTGCACGGTCCGCGCGCTCGGCGAGGGCTGGGTCCGTGAGGGCTCCGCGGTGGCCGACTCGGCTCGAACCCGCACGGTGCGCGCCCGCTCGCTGGTTGGGCGCCTGCGTGCGCGCCTGGAGGATGGGCTCGGCGCCCCCGAGCGCCCCGAGCCGGCTGCCCCGGAGCGCCACGTCCACGCTGTGCCGGCGGATCAGCGCGGCCAGCTCGCCCGCGCGGTGGCGCTCTTCAACGCGAGCGAACACCGCAAAACGCTCGCCGGCGTGATTCGCTCGCTCGGCGCCCCATACGTGCACGTCGGCCCAGTGCACGAGGAGGTGCTGGTCGAGGTGCTGGTCGCCTGGGAGCTGTGCTGGTACCGCTTCGAGGCCGATCTCGAGGGCGACATCGTGCACCGTCGGGCGCAGGGCTACGAGTTGACGGAGCTGGACGGCGATTTGGCGGAGGCCAACGCGGCGGCCGATCCGGACGGTCGTCTCGCGCTGGCAGTGTAAGCTGGCGGACATGATCTATTCGGTCGTCCCACGTGAGCTC
>JBEKBL010000010.1:0-16205 GCA_050015415.1 Solirubrobacteraceae bacterium | reverse complement strand
CTCGACCAACTCTGCAGTAGCGCCGTCGCCGGTGCGGGCGTCCCGGACTCGTCGAGGTCGGCGGGCAGCTCGGGGACCAGGTCGATGAAGGTGCGACTGCGTGGCACCGCGGCGCTACGTCCATGAGCGGACGAGCCACAGCCGGCGACGAGCAAGGCGAGGCAGATGCCGCAGGCCAGGCGGCCCCCCCGCGCGGTCAAGGCTGCTGGCTGGAGGCGTTCAGCCGCGCGGCGGTGCAGGCTCGTTCGCCTCCGCTTCGAGGCCGGCGCGAACCACGCGCTCAACCCGTCCCTGAGCCGCCGCAAGCCCGCCAGGGTCGCCGCCTGGGCCGCGGAGGACCCAGGCAAAGGCCACCGCGATCAAGCCGCCCGCCAGCGGGCCGACTACGTAAAGCCAGAAGTGTGCGAAATTCCCGCTGATCAGGTCCGGGCCGAACGAGCGCGCAGGGTTCATCGAGGCGCCGCTGATCGGACTCGACCAAAGCCCGGCCAGGGCGATGTAGCCACCGACGGCCACGGCCGAGAGCGTGCCGACGTTCTGCGCGCGCGAGGCGGTGCCGAGGATCGTGCTGACCAGGCCAAGCGTCAGGAACAGCTCGATGAGCAGCGCCTTCCAATCTGCGACCTGGGCGCCCGGCAGTGTCGCACCGACGCCGGCCGCGCCGCCGATCACCGTGTCAACGAAGAGACACGCGAGCCCGGCACCGACGAGCTGGACCACGATGTAGCCGGGGACGCGCTTCCACGGGAAGTCACCGCGCAGCGTAAAGCTGATCGTCACAGCGGGGTTCAGGTGCGCGCCGGAGACCGCGCCCATGAACAGGATGATCGCCATCACCATCAGTCCCGGAGCTGTGACAGCCGCCGCGCGGCTGACGGCGCCGTGGGTCGTCGCAACGAGGACGCCGCCGCCGGCCGCGACCACCACGAGCAGGAACGTCCCGAAGAGCTCGGAGAACAGGCGTCGCCATTCGAGCGCTGCGTTGTCGAAGTCGACCGTTGCCGGGAACTCGAGTCCGAGCAGCGCTCGACTACGGCTCGCCTGCTGCGGACTGGCGTCGCGCACCTTTTGGCGGCTGCTCATCGTCGACGCGAATCTAGCGGACCCGCGTGGGGCGGCGCCCCCCGCCGGGCGCGTGCTGGGCTTGGCTCGGCGCGAGGGGGCACATTCAGCGGCCATACGGCCGGCTGCGCGCGAGTCGCGCTCGTGGCGTTGCGCGCATTGACAGCCGGCTCGCGGCCGCCTAGCTTCGGTCGGGGAGCAGGGACCGCTCCTGATTCGGAGCAACCTTGATGAAGATTCCCCGATGTCGCGCCGGTCGTCCTCAGCCACGGAGCGCAGGGGCACGTGTCGGCCCGCTCGCTCTACTTGCCGCGGCATCCGGACTGCTCGCGCTCTCGACCGCCGCTGGTGCGAGACCGGTGGGCGCTCACCCGACAGCGGTCCCGATCGTGCGCCTGCGGAGCGTTGCGAGCAGGCGCGAGTCGGAGCGCAAGCCCGCCGGGAAAGCGCCGCGGATCAGCGCACAACCAACAGCCGTTTATGCGGCCCCCGGAACCGCCGTGGGCTTCGCGGCCAGCGCGACCGGCAGTCCGAGGCCGACTGTGCAGTGGCAGATCTCGACCGATCACGGTGCGCGCTGGCGCAACATCGACGGTGCACGCAAAAACAGCTTCACGTTCGTTGCCGTCGTCAACCAGGACGACGACAGATTCCGCGCCGTGTTCAAGAACCGCCACGGGAAGGCGCACACCTACGGGGTGCTGCTGACAGTGGTCGCGGGCTACGCGGAGCCGCTGATCCAGACGCAGCCGCAAAACACGACCGTCGTGCTCGGGGCCGAAGCGAGCTTCAGCGCAGCCGCGGCTGGCGATCCAACGCCAACGGTCCAGTGGCAGCTCTCGACCGACGACGGCACGACCTGGTCGAACCTAACGGGCGCAACCCAGACGACGCTGACGTTCGCCACCACGGCGACGATGAACGGGTACGAGTATCGCGCCGTTTTCACGAACGTGCTCGGTGCGACTGACACAACCGCGGCGAGGCTCACCATCAGCGGCCCCGTCATCACCGGGCAGCCGCAGAGTGAGGACGTGGGAACCGGCTACCCGGTGTCGTTCGCGGCCGCCGCATCGGGCTCTCCGGCGCCGAGCGTTCAGTGGCAGGTGTCCGTCAATCACGGCGTGAGCTGGAGCAACATCCCTGGCGCCACCGCTACGACCTACTCGTTCGACGCTGCGGCGAACCAGAACCTCAACGAGTACCAGGCCGTTTTCAGCAACTCGCTAGGAACGGCGTCCACCGAGCCGGCGATCCTCGGCGTCGGCTACGCACTGACAAGCAACTGGTCCGGCTTTGCGTCCTTGCTGGCCAACACTCAATACACGGCGGTCAGCGGCTCGTGGACTGTGCCGAGCGTCGATTGCACGCGTGCGGGCAACAGTTCGTCATCCCAGTGGGTCGGCATCGACGGCGCGTCCAGCGACACCGTCGAGCAGACCGGGACCTACTCGGACTGCGCCGGCCCCAGCGGCACGACGCCGACCTACGGCGCCTGGTACGAGATGCTCGGGGACACGGCGGTCAGCGATGGAGCACAAGTTGACATCCCGCCGAACGGCACGTACCCGGCGGTGACGGCCGGCGACACGATCACCGCCAGCGTGACCGTCGACAGCAGCGATGATTGGACGCTTACGATCGATGATTCGAAGTGGATGCAGCCATTCATCACCCACATCTCATGGAGCGCGCCGGCCGAGGCGTCGGCCGAATGGATCGTCGAACGGCCCGAGACCTGCATTGGCGAGGACTGCACGCTCACCTCGCTCGCCGACTTCGGCACAGCAACGTTCACGAATGCGAGCGCCACGGCCGCCGGCACGAGCCAACCGATTGGGGCGCAGGCGCTCCAATCGACGCCCATCGAGATGATCCGCTCCGGCACTGACTCGACGCTTCTCGCGGGACCACCCAGCTTGAACATGCTCGGCACCGGCTTCAGCGAGCCCTGGGTCGCCAGCTCCTGACGCGTTGGCGGAGTGACCGCTAGACGGCGGGCGTCGCGCGACTCTCGATATGGGCGCGAGATAGCCTTGCCACCGGAGTCCAGGTCGGCTCGTCGAGGGACGCCCCTACGTAGTTAATACGGATCGGCCGCGCGGCGCCGCGCCGATGGAGCGCCCGCCTACGGCGCGAATGATTAGCGGAGCAACCAGCACCGAGCGATACGCGTGAGCCGAGCCACAACCAGAGCCGTAACCACCGCCCGAGACCGGACCGGTAGCGAGACGGCTTTGTTGCGGCGCCGTGGCGTGCAGCTCTCGGTGGGCTGCTAGGCGATGGCGGCGGGCGTGACTGCGGTCGAGCCGCTTGCGGCGCGCGAGCTGGACCTGATCAACGCCTGGTGGCGGGCGGCCAACTACCTGTCGGTCGGGCAGATCTACCTGCTCGACAACCCGCTGCTGCGCGAGCCGCTGCGGGCCGAGCACGTCAAGCCGCGCCTGCTCGGCCACTGGGGAACGACGCCGGGGCTGAACTTCATCTACGCGCATATGAACCGCGTGATCAAGGCTCGCGAGCTGAACGCGATCTTCGTCACCGGCCCCGGTCACGGGGGCCCCGGAATCGTCGCGAGCACCTACCTCGAGGGCACCTACACCGAGATCTATCACCGCATCGGTCACGATGTCGAAGGGCTGCGGCGGCTGTTCCGCCAGTTCTCATTCCCGGGAGGGATCCCGAGCCACGCCGCACCAGAGACGCCGGGTTCGATCAACGAAGGCGGCGAGCTCGGCTATTCGCTGCTGCACGCGTACGGAGCCGCATTCGACAACCCGGACCTGCTCGTCGTCTGCGTGATCGGCGACGGCGAGGCGGAGACCGGGCCGCTGGCCGCGAGCTGGCACTCGAACAAGTTCCTCAACGCGCGCCGCGATGGGGCGGTGCTGCCGATCCTCCACCTCAACGGCTACAAGATCGCCAACCCGACGGTGCTCGCGAGGATCACGCACGAGGAGCTTCGCGCACTGCTCGAGGGCTACGGCTACGCGCCGCGCTTCGTCGAAGGCTCGGACCCGGCGAGGATGCACCAGCTGATGGCGGCAACGCTCGACGAGGTGAGCCAGGAGATCGCCGAGATCCAGCGCCGCGCGCGCGAGAACGGCGACGAGGAGCGACCGCGCTGGCCGATGATCGTGATGCGCACGCCAAAGGGCTGGACCGGGCCGAAGATGGTCGACGGAGTGCCGGTGGAGGGAACGTTCCGCGCGCACCAGGTCCCGCTGGCCGAGGTGCGCACAAACCCGGCGCATCTCGCGCAGCTCGAGGAGTGGATGCGCTCATACCGTCCCGAGGAGCTGTTCGATGAGGACGGCGCACTGCGTGCCGAGCTGGCTGCGCTGGCGCCCGTCGGCGAGCGGCGGATGGGAGCCAATCCGCACGCCAACGGGGGCTTGCTGCTGCGCGAACTCGAGCTGAGAGATTTTCGGCGCTATGGGGTTCCGGTACCGGCGCCGGGAACGACCTTTGATGAGGCCACTCGCGTGCTCGGGACCTTTCTGCGTGACGTGATGCGTGACAACGCGGACAACTTTCGCGTGATGGGGCCTGATGAGACGGTCTCCAATCGTCTGGGCGCGCTGCTCGAGGTGACGGATCGGACGTGGGAGGCGGAGCTGCTGGCGGGCGACGACCACCTGGCGCCGGAGGGCCGTGTGATGGAGGTGCTGAGCGAGCACCTCTGCCAGGGCTGGCTCGAGGGCTACCTGTTGACGGGGCGCCACGGCCTCTTCAACTGCTACGAGGCGTTCATCCACATCATCGACTCGATGTTCAACCAGCACGCCAAGTGGCTCAAGGTGACGCGAGAGATCCCCTGGCGGCGACAGATCGCATCGCTCAACTACCTGCTCTCCTCGCACGTCTGGCGCCAGGACCACAACGGCTTCTCCCACCAGGACCCCGGATTCATCGACCACGTCGTCAACAAGAAGTCCGAGATCATTCGCGTGTACCTGCCGCCAGACACGAACACGCTGCTGTCGGTGGCCGACCACTGCCTGCGCTCATACAACTACGTCAACCTGATCGTCGCCGGCAAGCAGCCGCAGCTCAACTACCTCGATATCGAGCAGGCGACGCTCCATTGCACGCGCGGCCTCGGGATCTGGGAATGGGCCAGCAGCGACGGCGACGGCGAGCCGGACGTGGTACTTGCGTGCGCGGGCGACGTCCCGACGTTGGAGACGCTCGCGGCGACGGCGATCCTGCGCGAGCGGTTGCCAGATCTGCGGATTCGCGTGGTCAACGTCGTCGACCTCATGCGACTCGAACCCGACAGCGAACACCCCCACGGGCTGTCCGACAGCGAGTTCGACGCCCTGTTCACGACCACCCAGCCCGTGATCTTCGCCTACCACGGCTACCCCTCGCTGATCCACCGGCTCACCTACCGCCGCCACAACCACAACAACCTGCACGTGCGCGGCTATAAGGAGGAGGGCACGACGACGACGCCGTTCGACATGGTGATGCTGAACGACCTCGACCGCTTCCACCTCGTGATGGACGTCATCGACCGTGTCGACGGCCTCGGCGAGCGCTCCGCACATCTGCGCCAGGAGATGGAGGACGCGCGCCTGCACTGCCGCGCATACACCCGTGAGCACGGCGAGGATCCTGCAGAGATCCGCGACTGGACCTGGCCGGGCCACAAAACCTAGCGTGCGCGTGCTGGTCGTCAACGCCGGCTCGAGCAGCCTCAAGCTGTCACTGGTCGGCCCGGCTGACGAGACGCTTGGCGAGTGCGAGTTGACGGCCACCGATGAACCGGCGGATCAGGCTCTGCTCGCTGACGCGCTCTGCGCGTTGGCGGGAGCCGACGCCGTCGGTCACCGGATCGTTCACGGCGGGGAGCGCTTCAGCGCGGCGGTCCGCATCGATCGCGGCGTCGAATCGGAGCTGCGCGAGCTGAGCGAGCTGGCGCCGCTTCACCAGGCGCGTTCGCTCGCCGCGTTCGATGCCGTCAGTCTCGCTCTCCCCGGCGTGCCGGGCGTCGCCTGCTTTGACACCGCGTTCCACACGACCATCCCCCACGGCGCCGCGACCTACGCTCTGCCGGCCGCCTGGCGTGAACGCTGGCCGCTGCGACGCTTCGGCTTCCACGGCCTTTCGCATGCCTACGTCGCGCGCCGCGCCGCTGAGCTGGTCGACGACGAGCGCGACGATCTACGGCTGGTCAGCGCTCACCTCGGCGCCGGTTGTTCGCTGTGTGCGATCGCCGGCGGGCGTTCGATCGACACCACGATGGGATTCACCCCGCTCGAGGGCCTCGTGATGGCCACGCGCTCTGGCAGCGTCGATCCGGGGATGCTGCTGTGGCTCGCCGATGGGCGCCTGTCGGCTTCGGCGCTCGCCCACGGCCTCGAGCACGAGTCGGGGTTGCTGGGACTCGCCGGAAGCGGCGACATGCGCGAGGTGCTGTCGCGCGCGGAGAGCGGTGACCGGCGCGCAGCGCTCGCGCTCGACGTATACACGCACCGGCTGCGCGGGGGGATTGCGAGCATGGCCGCGGCGCTCGGCGGGATCGACGTGCTCGCGTTCACCGGCGGTGTCGGACAGAATGCGCCCGAGGTCAGGGAGCGTGCGGTCGCCGGACTCGGATTTCTCGGGATCGGGCTTGACGAAGCGCGCAACCGTGCGCCGACCGACGACGCCGACGTCACTGCGGACGGGGCGAGGGCTCGGGTGCTGGTCGTGCAGGCGCGCGAAGATCTCGAGATCGCCCGCCAGACGCGTGCCGTGCTCGCCTAATCGGCGCTCGCCCGGATCGCGCCCGCGGCAGCGCCGAGCGGGCTATGCAGGTCCCCTTGGCGGCCTCGCGTCAGCACGGTGGAGCAGCTCCAGCACCTGCTCGTCGCTGACCGGCGAGAAGTCCTCGTACCAGAAGCCGACGCCGTGGAGCTCGATTGGCACCGTGTGACAGATGACCTCGTCGGCCTCCTCGCCGACTCGAGCCAGTGAGGCGCGCACCCCGACGGGAACCGCGACGATGACGCGCGCGGCCCCCAGCCCGCGCAGCGCGCGCACAGCGGCGACGTCCGTCACCCCGGTCGCAAGACCGTCGTCGGCGACGATCACCGTGCGCTCGCTGACGTCGAGCGCGGGGCGATCCCCGCGGTATCGGGCGACGCGGCGGCGCAGTTCCCGCACCTCGCGCGCCACGGTCTCGTCAAGCACGCCGAACGTCAGTCCAACGCGGCTTGCCGTGACCCGGTCGAGGACAACCGTGCCGTCTTCGGCGATCGCGCCGACGCCGAATTCGGGGTTGGCGGGTGCCCCGAGCTTGCGTACCGCGAGGATTTCGAGCGGCGCCGCGAGCGCCCGGGCGATCTCAAAACCGACGGGAACGCCGCCGCGCGGCAGCGCGACCACGACCGGGTGATCAGCCGCGAATCGCTGGAGCTGACCGGCCAGCAGCCGTCCTGCGTGCCGGCGGTCGGCGAACACCATGGTGGAATGGTCACACGCGCGAAGCGAAGTTGGGCGCCCGCCGCCCCGTAGAGTTGACAACCGTCGATCGCAGCGATCAGACTAGTCGCCGCACCGTTGAAAGGTTTCAGCCGATACGTCGCGTCGTCCGGCGCGCGATCGGGACAACCCCGTCGAGGAGCTTGCAGAGATGGCAGCCGAGCGCACCGCCGCTACCAGGCGGGTTGTAGAGAAGACGAAAGGCGACGAGCGTGGCCTCGAGCTGCTCGCAAAGATGCTCGAGATCCGCGGCGTTGAGGACGAGGTTCAGCGGATGTTCACGCAGGGCCTGGTCCGCGGGACGACGCACCTATGCCAGGGGCAGGAGGCGGTGGCGGTCGGGGTCTGCGCGACGCTGAAGCAGGGCGACTCGATGACGTGCACCTACCGCGGCCACGGAGCCGTGCTCGCGATGGGCGCTCAAGCCGACGCGGTGTTCGGGGAGATCATGGGCAAGGCGAAGGGCCTCTGCGGCGGCAAGGGAGGCTCGATGCACCTCACGGACGTCGCCGTCGGCGCATACGGTGCCTTCGCGATCGTCGGCGCGCATCTACCGATCACGGTAGGACTGGCATTCGCGTCACGCTATCTCGGCGATGACGGCGTCAGCGTGTGCTTCTTCGGCGACGGCACGACCAACATCGGCGCCTTCCACGAGGCGCTGAACCTCGCGTCGCTGTGGAAGACGCCGGCGATCTTCGTCTGCGAGAACAACCTCTACGGCGAGTACTCGCCCTTGCGGACCACGACGCCGATCGAGCGCTTGGCCGACCGCGCGGCGTCCTACGGAATGCCGGGGGTCGTCGTCGACGGTAACGACGTGTTCGCCGTGATCGACACCGCCACGGAGGCCGTGGCGCGCGCGCGCGCAGGCGAGGGACCGACGCTGATCGAGGCCCTGACCTATCGGCAGGTGGGCCACTCGCGATCCGATCCGGCGAAGTACCGTCCGCCGGGCGAGCTCGAGGAGTGGCTCGCGCGCGACCCGATCGTTCTGCTCGAGCGCAAGCTGACCGAGGAGGGGGCCGACCCGGCACGGATCGAGGAGCTCAGGGAGCAGGTACACCAAGCCGTTCTCGAAGCGCTCGAGCGCGCAAAGTCCTGGCCTGATCCGGAGCTCGACGCGCGCTTCGACAACGTACTCGCATGAGCGTCACCGAGCTCACCTACCGCCAGGCGATCGCCCGCGCGATCGGCGACGAGATGGAGATTGACGACCGCGTCCTGCTGTTTGGCGAGGACGTCGGTGCTGCCGGCGGCGTGTTCAAGGCGACCGAGGGACTGCAGGAGCGCTTCGGCCCCGCGCGCGTGCTCGATACGCCGATCTCCGAGCAGGCGATCGTCGGCTGCGCGATCGGCGCCTCGCTCCGCGGTCTGCGGCCGGTGATCGAGATCATGTTCGCGGACTTCGCCGGCGTCTGCTTCGATCAGCTGGCCAACGAGCTCGCGAAGTACCGCTACATGACCAATGGCCAGGTGACGGTGCCGGTCACCGTGCGCCTCGCGAACGGAGCCGGCGGCGGGTTCGGGGCGCAGCACTCGCAATCGGTTGAGAACTGGTTCCTCAACGTCCCGGGACTGACGATCCTCACACCCGCCACGCCAGGCGACGCCTATGCCCTGCTGCGAGCCGCGATTCGAGACGTCAACCCGGTGCTCTACCTCGAACACAAGGGTCTCTACAACCTCACCGGTCCGGTCAGCGACGCCGATCTCGACGTGATTGGCCGCGCGAGCATCGTGCGCGAGGGCTCGGATATCACGCTAGTGGCAAGCCAGATGATGCGCCACCGCGCGCTCGAGGCGGCCGAGCTGCTGGCCGCCGAGAACGTCTCGGCCGAGGTGATCGACCCGCGCACGATGGTGCCGTTCGATTACGACACTGTTCGCTCGAGCATCACCAAGACCAACAACCTGATCTGCGTCCAGGAATGCTCGCCCGGTGGGAGCTGGGGAGCGACGGTGATCGCGACGCTGGCGGGGGACTCGCTCGAACTATTCGACGCGCCGCCGCTGCTGGTCGGGGGGGACGACACGCCGATTCCCTATTCCGGGGCGCTCGAGGCAGCCTGGCTGCCTAGCCCCGAGCGGATCGTCGATGCGGTCCGCAGAACGCTCGCCTACTGAGATGCGCCGCAAGTGATCGCCGACGTTCTGCATTTCTCCTTCACCGTCAGCGACATCGAGCGATCGGTCGACTGGTACACGCGCGTGCTCGGACTCGAGCTGGTGCACCGCCAGCGCCAGGACAACGAGTACACGTGCAAGCTCGTGGGAATCCCGGGCGCGATTCTCGAGGTCGCCCAGTTCGCCGTGCCGGGCGTGCCGCCGGCGCGCTCGACGCACATGCTCGAGCTCGTCGAGTACATCGAGCCGCGCGGTCGCGATCTCGGTGAGCTCGCGACCAACAGCGTTGGCTGCGCGCACCTGGCTCTGATGGTGGACGACATCCACGAGCGTTACGCACGGATGGGCGCGCAGGGGGTGTCCTTCCGCAACCCGCCGGTGGCGATCACCGCCGGCGCAAACGAGGGCGGCTTCGCCTGCTACTTCTGGGACCCCGACGGCATCACGTTGGAGCTTCTGCAGCCTCCGGTCAGCCGTCTGCGTGAGCTCGGGCTTGCTTGACGGTGCCGGCCGCCGCGAGGCCGCGGCGCCGTCACGCCGGTCCGGTTACACCGAAGGGCGTGGAAGATCCGCCGCTATGCTGTGTCGACGGCCTCCGCATTACTCGGGCGACGCGCCGTGGCCCGAGCTCCGTCCAAGCAGAGAACAGCGTTGACGCGCCGTATCAATAACTCGAAAGTCACAGCTCCGCCGACTCCGGCGCCCGCAAGCCGGCGCCCGCCGGTTGGGCGCGCGACGATCAGAGAGGTCGCCGACGCGGCTCGCGTGTCGATCGGCACCGTCTCGAACGTGCTGAATCGGCCCGACCGCGTGGCCGAGGACACGCTTGCGCGGGTGCTCGAAGCGATCGACAAGCTTGGCTTCGTCCGCAGCTCGGCCGCGCATCAGATGCGAGGAGGCAACAGCCGCTGCTTCGGAGCGGTGGTACTTGACGCGTCGAGCCCCTCGTCGACCGAGACGATCCGCGGGCTCGAGGACGCGGTCCACGAGCAGGATTGCGCCGTCGTTGTGTGCTCGACCGATGGGTCGCCAGAGCGCGAGGCGCGCTACCTGAGGCTGCTCGAAGAGCAGCGCGTGCAGGGAATCGTAATAACGCCGGCGACGCGAAACGTGAGCCATCTGCACACGCTGCGCGACCGCGGAACGGTCGTCGTCCTGCTCGACCGCAACGGCCAGAGCGGTGAGCTGTGCTCGGTGTCGGTGGATCATGCCGGTGGCGGCGAGCTGACGGCGCGCCACCTGTTCGACCTCGGCCACACGCGAATCGCTTTCATCAACGGAGCGATCCACCTGGCGCAGTGCCAGGCGCGCCGGCGGGGTATGCGTCACGCCGCGCGACTTGCCGGGCTCGATGAGTCGGAGGCGATAATCGAATACACGATCGAGCCGCTTACGGCGTTTGGGCAGGTGGAACCGATCGTCGACTCGTTCCTCGAGCTCGAGGAACGCCCCACGGCCGTCGTGTGTGTGAACGACCAGATCGCCCTCATGGTGCTGCGAGCACTGGTCGAACGTGGCATCCGGGTGCCGCGCGACGTCAGCGTCGTCGGTTACGACGACGTCGAATTCGCCGCGATGCTTTCGCCTTCGCTGACCTCGATTCGCCTGCCGAAGTACGACCTCGGTCGCGCTGCGGCGGATCTGCTGTTCGCCGAGACCGGCGACCCAAACCACCGCCACAGCGATATCCGCTTCAACCCCGAGCTGATCGAGCGTCAGTCGACGACGGCGCGCTCGCGGCTCAACCAGTACAACCCGCGCGGCGGATAACTTTGATCGCCGATTGCCACTGTCACGCGTGGCGGCGCTGGCCCTATCCACCCCTCGTTCCGGACGAGGACGGGCGCGGCACGGCCGAGCAGCTCATCTACGAGATGGACTTGCACGGCGTCGGGTTCGCAACCGTCGTCTGTGCGGCGATCGAGAACAACGCGGACAACCTGGATTACGTGTCGTTTGCGTGCGCCCGCCACCCCGGGAGACTCGCGATGGTCGCCGACCACGACTGTTACTGGAGCGCGACCTACCACGCGCCGGCGAGCGCCGAGCGCCTGAGTGAGCTTGCCGAGCGCTACGACCTCGTTGGCTTCACCCACTACGTACTCGAGCAGAACGACGGCTGGCTGCGCAGCGATGAAGCCGACTCGGTCTTCGCGCTGGCGGCCGAGCGAGGGCTGATCGTTAACCTCGCCGCGAGCCCTGCCTGGCAGGCCGACGTGCGCGAGATCGCCCGCCGGCACCCGAGCGTGACGATCCTGTGCCACACGCTAGGCGGCATCCGGGCGCACGACGGACTCGAGTCGCGAGGCCTTGGCGAACTGCTCGCGTCGGCCGACGTGCCGAACATCCAGGTCAAGGTTGCAGGGCTCCACTACTGCACCGACCGCGGTTGGAATCACCCCTGGCCGGACGTGCTCGCTGCGTTCGAGCGCATTCGCGAGACCTACGGGCCTGAGCGCCTCTACTGGGGCTCGGACTTCCCGGCATCGAAGCGCTTCACGACCTACCGTCAATCGCTCGAGGCCGTCCGCTCGCACTGCCCGTTCCTCAGCGAGGAGGATCTCGGCCTGATCCTCGGCGAGAACCTCGGCCGGCTACTCGGCGCGCGTAGCCCTCGCGGTTGACGGGCGTCAGCTGCCGGGCGCTCGGGTGAGCCGCGCGTTCTCGGGCGTCAGCTCAGCGAGCGGCTCGAGGCCTTCGAAATGGCGTAGACATTCGTCGACCATCAGCTTGAAGAAGCGCCGGCGACTCTCCTCGGTCACTCCGGCGATGTGCGGGCTGAGGAAGACGTTCGGCAGGTCGGCGATCGGTGAGTCCAGCGGGAGCGGCTCAGGATCGAAGACATCGAGACACGCGATGACGTCGCCGCGCTCGAGGCGCGCGAGCAGTGCCACGCTGTCTACGACCCTGCCGCGACTGACGTTGACGAACACGCTTCCCGGTCGCAGAAGCGCGAGCTGTGCCGCGCCGATCATCCGCTCGGTCGCCGCTGTCAGCGGCACGAGGACGAACACGATGTCGCACTCGAGCACCTGGTCGAGCTCGGTGAAGACGACATCGTAAGGCTCGGCGAGCGCGCGCGGGGCGAATGGATCGTAGGCACGTATGGCGACGTTGAACGGACCCAGCAGCTCCGCCAGGCGGCGCGCCAGGTAGCCGAAACCGACCATGCCGACGAGCTTCTCGCTGAGCTCGGCGCGATCGTAGCCCGGCCCTGAGCGCCGCTCGACCGGCTCCTCGAACGGCGCCTCGTGGGCGATCATCCTGCGAAACAGGGCGCCGGCGTTGCGCAGGCCGACGAGGGCGAGGCCGAGCGCCCACTCGGCGGTCGGGTAGGAGGAGGCATGCGTGGTATCAACCACGCGGACGCCGCGGCGCTGTGCCTCGGCGATGTCGATGCGGTAGCCAAAGCGGTCGCCGTCGAGCTCGCCGATCAGCGTCAGGCGCCCAGCCGCGGCGAGGACCTCGGCGCTGACGAAAGGAGATCCGTGACACACGATGAGAACGTCGAGGTCAGCCGCGAACTCGGCGATCGACGCCTCCGCGGTGGCGTCGTAAGGGACTGCGCCGTGGAGGCCGCCAGGCAGCGCGAAAGCGCGGTATGAGAAGTCAGCGACCGCTTCGAGCCGTTCGAGGTCCGCGTGGTCGATGTAGTGGGTGTGAACGTACTCGTTGGCGGCCAGGCCGACCCGCTTGCGCCGTGCGCTCATCGGATCGAGACCGAGCCGTCCTCACGGAGCGGCGGGTCCGAGACGTCGATCGCATGGGCCGGGTGCTTGGCGATGCCGGCGTCGTTCAGCTCGATCCCCAGTCCGGGTCGCTCCGGAGCGATCAGGTAGCCGTCGCGCACCTCGATCACGTGGTCGACGATGTCGGTCCAGCGTGGCGCATCCTGGGGTACGTGCTCCTGGAGCTCCCAGTTGGGAACGCAGATACCGAGCTGCACGTGGGCGGCGACCGCAACAGGTCCCGACGGGACGCTGTGTGGCAGGACCTGCGCGTGAAACGCCTCTGCGAGCGCGCAGATTTTCTTGACGTGCGTGATCCCCCCGGCGATACCGACGTTGGGGCGCACGTAGGCGACGCCGGGGCGCTCGAGGTACTCGGCGAACTCCCAGATCGTCGTGTTCCGCTCGCCGGCTGACACCGGCACGCTCACGCGGGCGGCGAACGCACGCATCGCCATGACGCTGTCAGGGGGGATCGGATCCTCGACGAACAGCGGGCGCAGCCGCGCGAGCTCGTCGGCCAGCATCACCGCGTCGCCGGCCTGCATGTTGCGGTGGAGCTCGACGCCGAGGTCGATATCCCAGCCGACCGTCTCACGGATCGCGGCGAAACGCGCCACCAGATCGTCAATCCGTGCGGCCTGACGGCGCGGATGGTGGTCGTGCTGGAAGAGGATCACCTTGAGCGCCGTGTAGTGGTCTTGCTCGACGGCCCGTCGCGCCGCGGCGACAACCTCGTCGAGCGTCCCCGTGTCGATGACGCGGATCGCCCGCACGGCGCGTCGAGCGCGGCCGCCCAGGAGCTCCCATACCGGCGCGTCGAAGTGCTTGCCCCTGATATCCCACAGCGCCTGGTCAACCGCGCTGAGCGCGCCGCCGATTGCCATCCCGCGGAAGCTGAACGCGCGGTAGATCGCGAGCCACAGGTACTCGACGTCGAGCGGGTCCTTGCCCTGGAGGAAGCCGGCGATGCCCTTGACGATCTCGGCGACAGCGGTCGGCCAGGTGAAGAAGGTCGACTCGCCCACGCCGGTCGTGCCATCGTCGGTTGTTATGCGGACGTAGCAGGCGCCGTCTGCTGGGATCGCCTCAACGGATTCGATGCGCATTGTGTTGACGCTCCTCGCGACCCGCAGGTCGCCTCGGTCTACCGGAAGGTGAGCCTAGTCGCCGCTCGGCGGGTAGACGAACTCGGGCTCGATCCTGACGCGCGGAGGCGAGATGAGCTCAACGATCAGGGGGACGGCCGGATGCCTGAAGTAGGCGAACGCTCCGTCGCCCTCGGCGCCAAAGCCGCGCGCGCTCTGCAGCTCGACGAAACCCGCCGCGAGCGCCTCGGCAACCGCCGCGGGATGGTCGTCGACGAACTTGCCGACGTTGTGGAGGCCCTCGCCATTTGCCTCGAGGTGTTCGGCAAAGATGCTCGCGCCGGCTAGCGGCTGGACGAGTTCGAACTGCATCTCGCCCTGCCAGGCGAGCGCATGGCGGAGCGAGAACTCGCTGTCAACGCCGCCATAGCGCATCCCTTTGAGGATCGGCGGCTCGAGACGGTAGGCGGTCCAGGGACCGATGCCGAGCTCGGCGTGAAATCGCCGCACGGCCGCATCGAGGTCGTGGACGACGATTGCGCATTGCTTGATGTCGGGCGTCAGGAACGGGGAAGGATCGTCGGGCACGGCTCAGCTCGCTTTCGTCAGTAGGCCGATCGCAGCGTCGACCGGATCCTGCGCTGCTGAGAGGACTCCGTCGGCGACATCGGCGATTGCCACAAAGCCACCGGCCGCGTAGGACTCGGCGATCGCCCACACGCCGGCGACGGCCAGCAGCCCAGCCCGCCCGTCGACCTCCGGGAACCGTCCGTCACCGAGTGCGCCAATGAAGTCATCCAGCTCGATTGCGATTGTTGCCGCATCGACCTCCGCAAACGGGAGGTCGTATTCCGTGCCCTCGGGCCCGAAGAATTCGGCCGCCACCCCCCCGAGCCGAAAATCGCCAAGCTCTGAGCGAAGCTCCGCGCCGGTCAGCCTGCGCGCTCCGAGCTCGACGACGACCGGTCCACCGGTTCGATCGAACGGCACGCTCATCGACCCGTTGCGGCCGTGGAGGCTTCGCTGGATCCAACGGCGACCGGGCCCTGAGGGTAAATAGGTCAGCTGGATCCGTGCGCCGGCGGCGGTCTCGTAGAGCGCCAGCAGAGAGTCGTCCCCCGTGGCGCGCATCACCCCGGGCGCGAGCTCGGTGATCTCGTCCCCGGCGATCATCTCGGCTCCCAGCACGCGCCCCGGCTCAGCGATGAAGGCGACGCCACAGACGCGCTCGAGCTCACCGAGGAAGTAGGAGAAGATGTCGGTGTAATGCACGCCCATGTCAAGGGCGATGGATCCCTTCTCGCGGAGATGGCGCCAAGGGCTGATCAGCACCGCGTCGTCGCCACCGATGTTGCTCTCGATCATCAGGTGAATCTCGCCGAGCATGCCGCTGTCCAGTACCGCACGCGCGAGGCGGTTGGGACCATCGCGGCGATAGTTCTCCGCCGTGGCGAGAACCGCTCCCGCGGCGGCCGCCGCGTCGACCATTTCACGACAGGCGCGTACGGTGACGCCGAGCGGCTTCTCACTGAGGACGTGTATACCTGCGGCCAGTGCGGGAACGGCGATCAGATGATGGATCGAGGGCTCGGTAACGAGGTCGATCGCCTCGACGGCACCGCTTGCGATCAGCTCCTCGGCACTTTGAAAGACCGACGGACGCGCACCGAGTAGCTCCTCGACGAGGTCCGCCGCATGCTCGGCCGCTTCACGCCGCGGGTCACAGACA
>JBEKBL010000009.1:0-16388 GCA_050015415.1 Solirubrobacteraceae bacterium | reverse complement strand
GACCAGCAGCGCCGCCGGATCGGCCAGCCACGGCGGCACTGCGCGGAGCGAGGCGACGACGTTCTGCTCCGTCGACTCCGGCGGAAGCTCGAGCGGGGACAGGGCCTCCGAGCCACAGCTGTCGCAGCGCCTCGGAGCAGTTGGATCGGCGAGTGTGACCAGTGCCTGGCACTGCTCACAGCGGAACGGACCGGTGTCGCTGATGGCCCCCGCGCGCTCGTCGTCCATCTAACTGCCTCCTGGTGGCGAGCAGACATCATAGAGGGAGGCTTGAATTGATGCCGGCGCGCCGGCAGGAGTTCGTTCTGACGCGGCGAAACGGTCGCCATGCATTTCGACCCGATCGCCAAAGTGACCGTCGACAGTCTCGGTGTCGCCGACGCAGGGCAGCGCACGCACAGGCGCACCGCTGCCGTGGATCTGCTCGCCGAGGAGCTCGCACGCTGCAGCGACTGTGGACGGACGCCGCTGATCGGCGAACACGTTCATCTGTACGAATCAGCTGACCTGGTTTGCGAGCTCTGCCGCATGATTCGTCGCGATGCCCCTGTGCTCAGCGCTCAGGTGACGCATCGTCTCGGTTCGGCCGACCGCAACGATCCCGCCGTCGTAGTACGCGTCAGCCGCTGCTGATCTCGGGCTCCGTGGCGGCTCGCGCAGCTGGTCGCCCGTAGCTTGCGTAGACTGCGCGCTCGCAGTGGATCCAGTGAGCGTCTCGATCATCGTCGGCCGTCCTCGCGAGGAGGTCTTCGACTACCTGCGCGACATCGCAAATCACGCTGAGTTCACCGATCACTACCTCGAGGACTGGCACCTGACCCGCGAGAACACCGTCGGCCGCGGCGCTGGGGCTCGCTTTCGTGTCAAGGCTCCGCTCCAGCGCTTCAGCTGGATGGGGGTCAGCTTCATCGACGTCGAGCCGCCACGGCGGATCGTCGAAGCCGGACGTGGCGGCAAGTTCAACCGCATCCGCACGATGACCGTCTACACGCTCGAGCCCCACGCCGGGGGCACAACCCATGTCGAGCTGAGCATCGAGACCGAGCCGGTGACGATCAGCGACAAGCTCGCTGAGGCGCTCGGCGCCCGTCGCTGGATTCGCCGCCAGAACAAGCGCGCGCTCAAGCGCCTGCGCAGGATCCTCGAGGAAGGCGCGGGTCGCGGCGCCCGTGCAACGATCGCCGGTGGCTGACATTAGACTGCCGCCCTGGATGAAGCGCTATCGGCGAATCGTGGTAGCGGCCGGGGTGGGGGCCTGCGCGCTCGCGCTCGCTGCATGCGGTTCGAGCGGCAACCTGACCTACGCCGACAATCTCGGTCCGGGGTACGTCAAGGTCGGGCAGCTGTACTACCAGGTCCAGGTCTCGCGTGAGCTCAATCCGTTCAGCGACGAAGACGTCTCCTACCTGCAAGGCCTGAGCAAGCAGGAGCTCGCGCTGCCGGCCACCGACATGTGGTTCGGCGTGTTCCTCCAGGCCTACAACACGACATCGAGCCCGCAGACGCCCGCAAGCGACTACTACATCACCGACACCCTCGGCACTCGCTTCACGCCGCTCGCAAATCCGGATCCCAACGCATTCACCTACGCGCCGGCGAGGATCCCGCCGAAGGGCCAGCTTCCGTCCATCACGAGCCTCGCCTACACCGGCTGGACCCAGGGAGAGGTCGTGCTGTTCAAGTTCCCCTACAGCGTCTTCGGCAGCCGGCCGCTGATCCTCCACATCGTCAACCCCGCGAATCCAAGCAAGCAGTCACAGATCGAGCTCGACACCTAATAGCCGAGCGCCAGCGCGTCGGCGATGAGCTCGCGCGCCAGGGGTGCGGCGCTCTTCCCGCCAGCACCGTCGTGGTCGAGCAGCACTGCGACGGCGATCTTCGGGTGATAGGCGGGCGCGAAGGACACGAACCACGCGTCCGTGTCGTACGGGTTGTTCGGGATGTTGGCGCACGGACCGGTGGCGCCGCTCGGCGTGGCATCCGTTTGCACCCCGGTAGCACCGCTCGGCCCGGTGCTCCCGCTCTGGCAGCTCGGAACCGTGATCTGTGCTGTGCCGGTCTTGCCGGCGACGAGGATGCCGGGAAGCTGCGCCGCAACGCCGGTGCCGTCCCTGTAGCGCACCACGGCGATCATCATCTTGCGGAGCGTTCGCGCGACCCAGGGGGGGATGACGCGGGGAAACCGCGGCCGCTGCACGAGCCGGAAGGTCGGCACCGGCTCCAGCCCCCCGAGTGCAACGGTGGCCGCGATCCTCAGCATCTGGAGCGGCGAGGCCAGATCCTGGTACTGGCCGATCGCAGAGGAGCCGAGCTCGACCGGGTAGGCGATGACGCTCGGCTGGGGGATCGTGCTCTCCGCGGCGATCGCGAGCGGCGAAGGGGAGTTGAAGCCGTAGCGTTCCGCCGTTGCCACGAGGCGCTGGGCGCCGAGCTTTACGCCGAGTGGAGCGTAGACGGAGTTGCACGAAACGGCGAACGCGTTGATCAGCGTGCCGCCGCAGTCCTCGCGGTCGCTGTTGTGCAGCTTGTAGCCGTCGATCAGGGCGTAGGTCCCGTAGGGAAAGGTTGACGAGACCGTCGCGATCCCCGACTCGAGCACGCCGGTGGCGGTCACGATCTTGAAGGTCGATCCAGGGGGCTGCGTCTGTGACAACGGCGAGCCCGCGACGGCAAGTAGCTCGCCGCTCCTGGGCACCATCAGGACGACTCCGCCGGCCATGCCCGTCGCGTCGAATGCCGAAGTGGCGTCGTCCTCGAGCTCGGGATCGATCGACGTCTTCACGTTCTCGCCCGCCACCGGGTTGGTGCGAGCGATCAGGCGCGGGCCTGCAAACAGCTCGCCGCCCGGCCTGCCGGCGAGCTGTCGCTGAAACAGGTACTCGAGGCCGTCCAGGCCCGTTTCGGTATCGGCCGGGAAGCCCTCGGCCTCGAGCCGCTCAAGCTGACCTCCGCTCGCCGGCCCGATCGAGCCGATGATGGCGTGGGCCGAGCTGAACTGCGCCAGCGGAACCCCGTCGCGCGCGAGCAGCTCCCCGCGCTGGGGTGCGAGCGTCGAGCGGTGGAGCGTCTCGCCCGGGTAGAGCCCGGGAAAGACCAGGTTCTGATGCCAGATGATCCGCGTGTCGCTGCCGTTTCCGGTCAGCGGCAGCGTGTACTGCTGGCGCAGCGTGCCGAACACCCGTGTACGGATTCGCAGCGCGACGACCTCCGATCCGCCGACGAGGTGGACGCCCGGGAGCATGCGCGCTCCGGTCACGGTGGCGAGCGTGTAGGCGCGCGCGTAGTCGCCGGCAAACTCCGGATAGGGCACCGTGGCGCGTGTCTGCACGTCGACGTCCTGGTAAAGAGCCTGCCAGTCGTGGTGATCCCAGGCGCTCGCGAAGCGCGCGGCCAGCGCCTTCCCGGGCGCGACGCCCCGGCCGAGTGTCTCGGCGACGAGTATCGCCGCGGCGCTCGCCGCGACCAGCGCTGCGAGCCGCGCCAAGCCGCGCCACCGGCGCCGCGAGCGCTCGCGCGAGTGGGCGCCCGCCGACGGCCGGCTCATGATGCTCCTCGCTGCCCCATCGGATCACTGCGCATCGTGACCGCTGCCACGTCGCAGCGGTCCCGCTAGTCCGTCTTTGCGGAGGATGAAGCGCGTCCAAGTGCGTCTCGACCGAGAGTTGCGCGGCTAGCGCTTCCCCGCCCGCTACCCTCCCCCTCGATGGCCGAAGAGCCCAAGACCCTGGTGATCGCCGAGAAGCCCTCCGTCGGGCGCGACCTCGCACGCGTGCTGCCCGGTCCGTTCGCCAAGCACGAGGGCTATCTCGAGGGCCGCGAACACGTCATCACCTGGGCCGTCGGCCACCTCGTCCAGCTCGCCGAGCCCGACGAGTACGACCCCAAGTTCAAGCGCTGGCGGATGGCCGACCTGCCGATCGTGCCCGACCGCTTCCGCCTGGTGGTGCGCGACGAGCGCTCAAAGAAGCAGATGTCGGTGGTGAGCCAGCTGCTCAACCGCGACGACGTGAACGAGGTGATAAACGCCTGCGACGCCGGCCGCGAGGGCGAGCTGATCTTCGCCTACCTCTACGAGAAGGCCGGCTCGACGCTGCCGGTGCGCCGTCTCTGGCTCTCCTCGATGACGATGCAGGCGATGCGCGACGCGTTCACCTCGCTGCGCCCGAGCGAGGAGCTGGCGTCGCTCGAGCAGGCCGCCCGCTCGCGCTCGGAGGCCGACTGGATCGTCGGCATGAACGCGACGCGCGCCGCGACGATCCGTCTGCGCTCCTCGTTCGACGGCGCCGTCTCGCTCGGGCGCGTCCAGACGCCGACGCTCGCGATCATCGCCCGGCGCGAGGAGGAGATCCGCGCGTTCAAGCCGGAGCCGTACTGGTTGGTGGACGCAGCGTTCGAGCCGTCGGACGACGCGCAGCGGAAATACGACGGTCGTTTCCACGCCGGCTCAAAGCCGCGGATCGCGACCGAAGTGCAGGCCAGCGCGATCGTCGCGGCTTGCCAGGCCGGCAGTGGCGAGATAACGAAGGTCGAGCGCCGCGAGCAGACCGAGAAGCCGCCGATGCTCTACGACCTGACGACGCTCCAACGCGAGGCCAACACGCGCTTCGGCTTCTCCGCTCGTCGCACGCTCGGCGCCGCGCAGCGACTCTACGAGGAGCACAAGGCGCTCACCTACCCGCGGACCAACTCGCGCTACCTGACGAGCGACATGGCCGGCGAGATCGTGCCGACCGCCGAGCTGCTCGCCTCGCGCACTGAGTACCGGGCCGCCGCCGAGTACGTGATCTCGCTCGACGTGCTACCGCTCGGGCGCGTCATCGATGACAGCAAGGTCACCGACCACCACGCGATCATCCCGACGCGCGCGGAGCACCCGGTCGAGAAGATGGACGACGACGACCGCCGCGTGTACGACCTCGTCGTGCGTCGCTTCCTCGCCGCATTCCACCCCGAGGCACTGCTCGAGAACACGCGTGTCGAGACGACGATCGCCGGTCACATCTTCCGCACACGCGGGAAGGTCCTGCTCGTCCCCGGCTGGCGTGGCGTCTACCTCACCGATGACGGTGAGGCGCAGCAGAGCGACGGGTCAGCCGACGAGGACGAGACGCGCGAGCAGCAGCTTCCCAGCCTCGAGCAGGGCGAGCCATCGAAGGTGCTCGAGATCGAGTCGCTTGCGAAGGAGACGAAGCCGCCGCGGCGCTACAGCGACGCCTCGCTGCTCGGCGCGATGGAAACGGCCGGCAAGCTCGTCGACGACGAGGAGCTGCGCGAGGCGATGAAGGACTCGGGAATCGGCACGCCGGCCACCCGCGCGGCGATCATCGAGCGCCTGATCGACGTCGGCTACGTCGAGCGCGACGGTCGCGCGCTCGTGGCGAGCGAGAAGGGTCTCAACGTGATCCGACTGCTTGGCGAGCACGCGCTCACCTCGCCCGATCTGACGGGCGCCTGGGAACAGCGACTCGGGCGCATCGAGCGCGGCGAGGACTCGCGCGAGGAGTTCATGCGCGACATCGCCGGCTTCGCCAAGGAGACGGTCGAGGTGCTCGACGAGACGCTGAAGGACGTGCGCATCCCACGAGCGAACCTCGGTCCCTGCCCGGTCTGCGGTCACGACATCATCGAGAACCGCAAGGGCTACTCCTGCTGGTCGCGCGACGATCCCGGATGTGGCTTCGTGATCTGGAAGGCGAAGGCCGGCAAGACGTTGCCGCTTGCGATCGCCCGCGAGCTGATCACGGCGGGCCGCACCGAGCGGCCGGTGACGGGCTTCCGCGGCCGCAGCGGCCGTACGTTTCGCGCCCGGCTGGCGCTGATGCAGAACGACGAGGGCCGCTGGCGGGTCGAGTTCGACGAGCCGTGGGCGCGGGAGGGAGCGAAGCCGCCCGACCACGAGACCGTGCCGGCACCGGCACCCGCGGTGGCGGGCGCCACCGAACGCAGCGCTGCCTGACAGCGCACGCCGCTCCCGCGCGCCACTGAGCACCGTCCCCGCGCTGCGCCACCATGGAGCGCCGATGCCGCTGACGCTCGTAACAGGCCCCGCCAACTCCGCCAAGGCTCAGGTGGTCCTCGAGCGCTATCGCGCCGCGCTGCCGCGCTCGCCGATTCTTGTCGTACCACGGGCCGCCGATGCCGAGCACTATCGCCGCGAGCTTGCCGAGTCGGGCGTCGTGCTCGGGGTCCGGGTCGAGTCGTTCGGCGGGCTGATGCGCGAGATCGCGCGACGGGCCGGTACCGGCGGGCGGCCGCTCGGTGATCGCGCCCGCACGGCGGTCATCGCCGCGGTCGTCAGCGCCACACGGCTCGAGGCGCTGGCACCGGCGACCCGCGCGCCAACGTTCGTCGCCGCGCTCGCGCGCTTCGTCGCCGAGCTCGAAGCACGGCGGATCGAGCCGGCGCGACTGACCTCGGCGCTACGCAGCTGGGCCGGCGAAGGGAGTCGCCGGCGCGCCTATGCCGACGACCTCTCGGCGCTCTACACCGCCTACCGGCGGCGACTCGAACGACTCGGTCGCCCCGACGCCGAGCTCCACGCGCTGCGCACACTCGACGCCCTCGTACTGGCGCCGCAACGATGGGATCGAACTCCCGTGTTCCTCTACGGCTTTGACGATCTCGAGCCGTTGCAGATCGACGTTGTCGAGACGCTGGCGCACAAGCTGGGCGCCCCGGTCGTCGTCTCGCTGCCGGGCGAGCCGGGTCGCACCGCCCTCGCCGGCCGCGCTACCACGCTCGAGACCCTGCGCCCAGGCGCTGAGGAGCTCGTCGAGCTCGAGGCACAGGAGACCTACTACGAGGAGCCTGCGCTGCACCACCTCGAGCGCGCCCTGTTCGAATCCGATCCGCAGCGGTTGCCGGCGGACCCGGCGATCCGCCTGCTCGAGGGTGGCGACCAGCGAGCGGAGGCGGAGCTTGTCGCGCTGGAGGTCGCGCAGCTGCTCGCGAACGGCTTTGCGGCGGGGGACATCGCGATCGTGACCCGCCCTGGTGGGGGCGCCGGCGACGTGCTCGCCGACGCCCTTGACGCCTTCGCGATCCCCCACAGCCGTACACGCCGCGAACACCTTGCCTCGAGCGCCGTCGGTCGCGGCCTGATCGCAGCACTGCGCTGCGCGGCGGGTCGCGGCGACGCCGTCGAGCTGGCGATTTGGCTGCGGCTGTCGGGGGTCGAGGCGGATCAGGTCAACGAGTTGGAGGCATGGGTCCGCAGGTACGGCAGCGGATCCCTCGCCGAGGCGCGCGGGCGATGGGAGCGCGAGCATGGACGACTCGAGGCCCTGGACGTACTCGAGCGCGCGGCCATCGACGGTGGCCCGGCGCTCCTCGACGCCGTAGCCGAGCAACTCGAGAGCCTGCTCGCCGCACCATGGCGCCGCTCCGCCGCGCTGATCGACCCATGGGAGGCGGCTGGCGCGGCGAGCGTACGGCGCGCGCTCGGCGACCTGCGTGAGCTGGCGCAAACCGAGCCACGGCTGCCTGGCGGCCTTGCCGGCATCGCGCGCACGCTCGAGGACACCATGGTTGACCTCGCAGGCGCGACGGAGGGCGCCGCCGTCAGCATCTGCGACGCGCTCTCCTTGCGCGCTCGGCGCGTCCGCGCGCTCTTCATCTTCTCCGTTCAGGACGGCGAGTTTCCGGCGCCCGTACGCGAGCCGCCATTTCTAGGCGCTTTCGAGCGGGCCGAGTTGGCGCGCGCGAGCGGCCTCGTGCTCGCCCGCCCGCCGGACCAGCTGGCAGCGGAGCGCTACCTCTTCTATGCGCTCTGCTCGCGGCCGACGGCGCGCCTGCGCGTCAGCTGGCACGCCGCGAGCGACGATGGTGAGCCGACGCCGGCGTCGCTGTTCATCGACGACCTGTGCGACTGCTTCGCGCCGGCGCTCTACGGAGAGCGGCGGACACGTCTGGCCGGGTCACTGACCTGGCCTTCGTCGAGCGAGGTCCCGGGTGAGCTTCGCCGCCTCGAGCGCCGGCTTGCCGGACCGCGGCGAGCCGGCCGCGCGATCGCCGCGCTGCGTTCGCCCGAGGATCTCGCGGCGCTGCGCGGGCATCGTGAGTACTCGGCGTCGGCACTTGAGAAGTGGGCGAGCTGCCCCGTCGCCTGGCTCGTCGAGCGGGGACTCGGCGCAAAGACGCTCGAACCCGACTCCATGTACATGTTGCGCGGCTCGGAGGCGCACGACGTGCTCGCAGAGGTGTTCGAAGGTCTCGGGGCGCAGGCCGGCAGCGCGCGGCTCGCCACGGACACGTTGCCGCTCGCGCTCGAACTGCTCGATCGGGCGCTCGTCAGTTCTCAGCGCCGACTCTCGCCGCAGCCGGCTGTCGATGCGACCGAGCGGCGGCGCCTGCGCCTCGATCTCGAGCGTTACCTGTCGCTCGCCGCCGCCAGCCCGGGCCGCTACACGGCGGCGCGGCTCGAGCTTGCCTTCGGCTTCGATGACGCCGAGCTGCCCGCCGTCGAGGTTGCCGAAGGGTTGCTGCTCCGCGGTCGCATCGACCGGGTGGACGTCGACCCGCTGACGCGCACGGCGATCGTGATCGACTACAAGACGGGCAGGGATGCGCCGCCCTGGCCGAAGTGGGAGACGGAGAGCAGGCTGCAGCAGGCGCTCTACATGCGCGTTGCCGAGCAGCTGCTCGACGTCGAAGCGGTTGGCGGCCTCTATCAGCCGCTGCGCAGCGCGGACCTGAGGCCGCGTGGAGCGATCCGCGAAGACGCCGAGCCCCAGGGGCCTGAGCCGATCGCCGGCGACCGGATCGACGGCGAGCAGCTGCGCCAGCTCGTCGATGACGTCATCGCGAAGGCCAGGACGATCGCCGCCGAGCTCGAGCGAGGGGCCGTCGAGCCACGACCGGTCAGCTGCCGTGACGGCGCCTGCCTGTTCCCGACGATCTGCCGCTGTGAGGTCGCGTGAACGCTGCCAGGTCAGGATTCAGCGAGGAGCAGCAGGCAGCGATCCGCGAGCGCAACGGAGCGCTGGCGCTCGCCGCGAACGCCGGCAGCGGCAAGACCAGTGTGCTCGTCGAGCGTTTCGCGCAGGCGGTGATCGAGGACGGGGTCGCCCCGAGCAGGATCCTCGCGATCACGTTCACTGATCGCGCCGCCGGCGAGCTGCGCACGCGCGTGCGTCAGCGGTTGACCGCGGCTGGGCGGCGTGACGCGGCAAGCGAGGCAGCGACCGCATTCATCTCGACCTTCCACGCCTTTGCCGCTCGTGTTCTTCGCGCGCACCCGTTGCTCACCGGGCTGGCACCGGACTTCACCGTGCTCGATGACGGGACGACTGCAACGTTGCGTGAGCAGGCCTTCCAGCTGGCGCTGGGTGATTGGCTGCAGCGGGACGGTGCGCTTGACCTCGGCGCGACGTTCGGCGCGTTCGAGCTGGCGTCTTCTATCCAAGAGATCTACAGCGAGCGGCGCAGTCGCGGCGAGCAGGCGCCGCGCCTCCCTCCCGTCACCTACAAATCGGACCTGGACAGTGCGCGCGAGCGCTTCGAGCTTGCGCGCAAGGCGATCGCGGCGGAGCTCTCGCTCGCGACGGTGACGCGCAGCGTCGAGCGAGCCCTCGAGCGCCTCGAGCGGGCGGCCGTGGTGCTGGCGCGCGGCGATCTGCGAGCGCCGGCCGCGCTGGCCGAGTTCTCACTTCCGCGCCAGGGAAACGCACTCTGCACGCCGACGGCGGATGCCTACGAGGCCGCGCGGGTGGACTACGAGAAGGCGCTCGCCGACCAGCTGGCGCTCACCGCCGTCCCGTTGCTCGATGAACTGCTCGGGCTGTTCGGCAACCGCTTCTCGGCACTCAAGGCGGCCCGCGGCGGCGTCGACTACGACGATCTCGAACTGTGCGCGCTCGGGCTTCTGCGCGAGCACCCGGACCTCGCCGCCGGTTGGCGTGAGCGCTTCGAGCGGTTGATGGTCGACGAGCTGCAGGACACCAATGACCGGCAGATGGCGATCCTCGAGCTGCTCGATCGCGACGACCTGTTCACGGTCGGCGACGCCTTCCAGGCGATCTATGCCTTCCGCCACGCCGACGTCCGGATCTTTCGCGAGCGCCTGGCGGCGCTCGCCGGTCGCGGCCGCGCGCTCGTTCTCTCAACTAACTATCGCTCGCGCGCGCCGATCATCGACGCGGTCAACGCAGTCTTCGCTCCGATCTTCGGCACGGGCTTCGTGCCGCTGCGAGCGGGGCGTGCAGACGCCGAGCGCGGAGCGCCGGTCGAGCTCTTGCTGAGCGATACCGATGGCCTCGCCGATCACGAGGCGCCAAGCGCCCAGGCGCTCGGGCCGGCCGCGCTGGGGCGGCGCGCCGAGGCGCGGCTGCTCGCGGCGCGAATCGACGCGCTGATCGCGACCGGTACGGCAGACCCTGCCGACGTGGTCGTGCTCACACGGGCATCGACCGAGATCGATGTCTACGAGGCGGCGATCCGCGACCGCGGATACGCGACGCTCAGCTCCGCCGGCGAGGGCTTCTATGGGCGCCAGGAAATCGGCGACCTGGCCGCCTACATGCAGGCGCTGGCCAACCCGCGCGATGAGCTGGCGCTTTACGGCGCACTCGCCTCGCCGCTGTGCGGCGCGGACTCGGGCGCGCTGGTGGCGCTCGCGCTCCACTCGCGCGAGGAAGAGACACCGCTCTGGGCCTCGCTGGAAGCGGTCGAGGTACCCGCGATCAACGCGTTTGCGAAGCGCTTCGCCGCTGCACGCGAGACCGCGCGCTCACAGGCGCTCGGAACGACCGTCGCTGACGCGATCGCCGACAGTGGCTACGAGCACTACCTGGCACAGCTGTCCTCGCCGGAGCGGCGGATCGCGAACGTGCGCAAGCTCATCCGTCTCGCGCGCGAGTTCGAGCGGCGTGAGGGTCGCGACCTGCGCCGCTTCGCCGACGCGCTGAGCGCCGGGCGCATCGGCGGGCTACGCGAGGCCGAAGCGCCGCCGCCGGTCACTGACGCGATCAGGCTGATGACGATTCATGCAGCAAAGGGCCTCGAGTTTCCCGTTGTCGCGCTCGCCGACCTCGGACATCAGGTGAGGATCGACACGCCCCGTCTGCTTGCCGACGCGACGCGCGTCGGTCTGCGCCTGCCGAACGTCGAGCGTCGCCGTGCGCAGGAGGCGCTCGACTACCGCTCACTGCTCGAGCTGCGCCGCGCAGCCGAGGGCGAAGAGGAGAAGCGGATCTACTACGTGGCGATGACGCGAGCACGCGAGCGCCTGATCGTGAGCGGCGCTGCGCGCTTTGCCGGCTGGCCCCGTGCCGAAAGCTGCGCTGTGGCCTGGCTCGCACCGGCGCTGGTCGACGAACTCGATCTTTACCTCGCCGCGCCGTCGCCGGACAGCGTGATCGAGGGCACCGACGGCGTTCCGGTACGCCTGAGCCTGGCGCGCGCCGGTGGTGCGCTGCCGCCCGAAGGCCCGCGCCCCGAACAACCGATCGCCGAGTCCGGAGCGGTACGCGCCTCGCCGCGCCTTCCGCCCGCCGGCGGTGGCGGCGAGGCGAGGCTCTCCTATACCTCGCTCGCCGAGTACGAGCGGTGCGGCTACCGCTACTACCTGCAGCGCGTGCTGGGGCTCCCCGATACCGACGCCGTGGGCGGCACTGCTGGCGGCGGTAGAGCGGCGGCGGACCGCGGCATCCTCGTGCACGCACTGCTCGAGGAGCTTGACTTCAACGACCCGCTCCCGCCGGATCGGGCGCGGATCGCGAGCGCCGCCCTCGCCGACGGGATCGAGCTGAGCGGTCAGGATGCGGGCGAGGTGGCCGCGCTCGCCGGAGCGTTCGCGGCGAGCCCGCTCTGCTCGCGGCTCGGACTGGCACGCCGCGTGCGCCGCGAGGAGCCGTTCGCATTCGCGCACGACGGCGAGCTCATCCGGGGCGTGATCGACGCCTGCGGCATCGAAGCCGACGGCACGCTGCTGATCGTCGACTACAAGACCGACAGGCTCAGTCAAGGAGAGGCCCTCGCGGAGCACATCGAGCGTGACTATGGCTTGCAGCGCCTGATCTACGCCTTGGCAGGCCTCTCCTCTGGCGCCGGACGCGTCGAGGTCGCTTACTGCTTTTTGCGTGCACCGATCGAGCCGGTCACGAGCGCCTATCTCGCCACGGAACGCGAGCCGCTCGAGGCTGCGCTCCGCGAACGGCTCGCGCCGCTGCGCGCCGGGCGCTTCGAGGTCACGGCGCTTCCGGGGCGCCAGCGCTGTGCGACCTGTCCGGGCCGCCTTCGCCTGTGCTCCTACGACGAATCGCTGACGCTTCGCGAGCAGCCCGCTCCGACGTCCGCGGCGCCGGCGGAGAGCGGTCGCTGACGCTCAACGGGCGGCGCTTAATGGTCGCCTGGCTGCGCCTTTAGATCCGCCCCTGGCGTTTTTCGAAAATCCCCTTGAATGCTAGGATTTGCGCCCGCCTCAAGGTGCCCGTTTGCCCCGATCGGGGCCGCCGACGTCGGGGACTTGCAGATGACCAGGACGAGCCAGCCACAGCAGGCCGATGGCCTCTACGACCCCCGCTACGAGCACGACGCCTGCGGCGTCGCCGTCGTCGCGCGCCTGAGCAACGAGCCTGGCAACGACGTGCTTCGTCTGGCGATCGAGGCGCTTGAAAACCTCGAACACCGAGGTGCCGCGGGCGCCGACCCTGAGACCGGTGACGGCGCCGGCATCCTGATCCAGATGCCCGACGCGTTCCTGCGCGCCGTCGTCGACTTCGAGCTGCCGCCGGGCGGCAGTTACGGCGTCGCGATGTGCTTCCTGCCCAACGATCCCGTCGAGCGCACCGAGCTGATGGCGATGCTCGAGCGTACCGTCGCAGACGAGGGCCAGATCGTTCTCGGCTGGCGCGAGGTGCCGGTCGACGAACGCGCCGTCGGTGCGACGGCGCGCGCCTCGCGGCCGACGATCCTCCAGCTGTTCGTTGGCGCCGGACCGAAGCACATCGACGATCAGGACGCCTTTGAGCGCAAGCTGTACGTGATCCGTCGGGTCGCCGAGAGCTCCGCCGGCCCAGGCTTCTACATATCGAGCCTGTCGTCGCGCACGCTGGTCTACAAGGGCATGCTGATCAGCTACCAGCTTGCGCGCTTCTACACCGACCTCGCAGACGAGCGGATGGCCTCGGCGATGGCGCTCGTCCATTCGCGCTTCTCGACCAACACGTTTCCGAGCTGGGAGCTGGCGCATCCCTACCGGATGATCGCCCACAACGGCGAGATCAACACGCTCCAGGGGAACGTCAACTGGATGCGCGCTCGTGAGAGCACGCTCGCCTCTGAGCTGTTCGGCGAGGATCTCGAGAAGGTCCTGCCGGTGGCGCGCCCCGGTCAGTCGGACTCGGCGACGCTCGATAACGTGCTCGAGCTGCTGACGCTCGCCGGCCGCTCGCTGCCGCACGCGTTGATGATGATGATTCCCGAGGCCTATCGTGACCGCGACGGCGAGCTCGCGTCTGAGGTCGGCGGCTTCTACGCCTACCACTCCTGCTTGATGGAGCCGTGGGACGGGCCCGCCGCGGTCGCGTTCACAGACGGCCGCGTGATCGGCGCGACGCTCGATCGTAACGGCCTGCGCCCCGGACGCTGGCTCGTGCGCAAGGACGGGCTCGTCGTGCTCGGCTCCGAGGCCGGCCTGCTGCCGACGCCGCCGGAGCAGATCGAGCGTCTCGGCCGCCTGCAGCCCGGGAAGCTCTTCCTGATCGACCTCGAGCAGGGCCGCATCGTCCCCGACGCGGAGGTCAAGCACCAGATCGCCACGCAGCAGCCGTACGGCGCCTGGTACGACGCGAACACAGTTCGCTTCGAGCAACTGCCGCGCAGCGAGGCGGCGCCGCTGGGAGAGCCGCTGCGCTCGCTCCAGCTCGCCTTCGGCTATAGCCGTGAGGACCTGAACAAGGTGCTCCCGGCGATGATTCTCGGCGGCGAGGAGCCGGTCGGCTCGATGGGCAACGACACCGCACTCGCCGTCCTTTCCGACGGCTCTCCGGCTCTCTTCAGCTACTTCAAGCAGCTCTTCGCGCAGGTCACGAATCCACCGATCGATCCGATCCGCGAGAGCATCGTGATGAGCATCTCGGCGGGGCTCGGCGCCGAGCGCAACCTCCTCTCCGAGACGCCGGAGCACGCGCACCAGATGACGCTCGACCAGCCGATCTTGCGAAACCACGAGCTTGAGGCGCTGCGCACCGTCTCCCACGACGTCTTTCACGCCCGCACTGTCGACATCACCTGGCCTGTGGCCGACGGCGCCGACGCGATGGAGGCCGCGCTGCAGCGGGTCTGCGAGGAAGCTCACGCCGCGATCGCGGAGAACATCAACATCATCATCCTGTCCGACCGCGCCGTCGGCCCCGAGCGGGCCCCGATCCCGTCGCTGCTCGCCGTCGCCGCCGTGCACCACCACCTGGTCCGTGAAGGCACGCGGCTGCGCACCGGCCTCGTGATCGAGTCCGGTGAGGCACGGGAGGTCCACCACATCGCGACCCTGATCGGCTACGGTGCCAGCGTCGTCAACCCCTACGTGATGTTCGAGACGGTTGGCGAGCTCGTCGACGAGGGCTGGGTAACCCATCCGGACGGCGGACGGATCGACCGCGACGAGGCCGAGGATCTCGTGCGGAAATCGATCGGCAAGAGCCTGCTGAAGACGATCTCGAAGATGGGCATCTCAACCGTCCAGTCCTACTGCGGCGCGCAGATCTTCGAGGCCGTCGGTCTCAGTCGCACGGTGATCGAGCGCTACTTCACCGGCACCGCATCACGGATCGGCGGCGTCGGCCTCGGCGTACTGGCGCGTGAGGCGCTGGCGCGTCACGCGCGGGCCTACCCGGTCGCCGCTGAGCTCACCCCGCTCCCGGTCGGCGGCCGGTACGCGTGGCGGCGCGAAGGCGAGCGCCACATGTGGAATCCCGACGCGATCTCGCTGCTCCAGCAGTCGGTCCGCCACGGCGGCGCAGAGAGCTACGCTGAGTACGCGCGCCTGGTCAATGAGGACGCGACCCGCCGTGCGACGCTGCGCGGGCTGCTCGCGATTCGCAGCGACCAGCGGCCGATCCCGATCGAGCAGGTCGAGCCGTGGACCGAGATCGTCAAGCGCTTCGCAACCGGTGCGATGAGCCTCGGCTCTCTGTCGCGCGAAGCCCACGAGAACCTCGCGATCGCAATGAACGAGATCGGCGGGCGCTCCAACACGGGCGAGGGCGGGGAGGACCCCGAGCGCTTCACCGACATGCGCCGCTCGGCGATCAAACAGGTCGCCTCGGGACGCTTCGGCGTGACGATCGAGTACCTCGTCAACGCCGACGAGATCCAGATCAAGATGGCCCAGGGCGCAAAGCCTGGCGAAGGCGGCCAGCTTCCGGGGATCAAGGTCGACGAGTACATCGGCCGGATCCGCCACTCGACGCCCGGCGTCGGCCTGATCTCGCCGCCGCCGCACCACGACATCTACTCGATCGAGGACCTCAAGCAGTTGATCTACGACCTGCGCTGTGCGAACTCGAGCGCCCGGATCTCGGTCAAGCTCGTCGCCGAGGTGGGAGTCGGCACTGTCGCTGCCGGCGTCGCCAAGGCGAACGCCGACCACGTGCTGATCTCGGGCCACGACGGCGGTACCGGCGCATCTCCGCTGTCGTCGATCTTCTCGAGCGGCATCCCGTGGGAGATCGGCCTTGCCGAGACGCAGCAGACGCTGCTGCGCAACGATCTGCGTTCACGAATCTACGTTCAGACCGACGGTCAGCTGAAGACCGGCCGTGACGTGGCGATCGCGGCGATGCTCGGGGCCGACGAGATGGGTTTCTCGACTGCGCCTCTGATCGCGACGGGCTGCATCATGATGCGTGCGTGCCACCTGAACACCT
Source organism: Solirubrobacteraceae bacterium (assembly GCA_050015415.1). Lineage (GTDB taxonomy): Bacteria > Actinomycetota > Thermoleophilia > Solirubrobacterales > Solirubrobacteraceae > Palsa-513. The sequence goes on along the minus strand of JBEKBL010000009.1, from coordinate 525 downwards.
GCCCGGTCGGCATCGCGACCCAGGACCCCGAGCTGCGAAAGCGCTTCGCCGGCACCCCGGAGCACGTGATCAACTTCTTCCACTTCGTGGCCGAGGAGGTGCGCGTGATCCTCGCGAGCCTCGGGCTCAGGAGCATGGACGATCTCGTCGGCCGCGCCGACCTGCTCGAGCCGTCACGGGCGATCGAGCATTGGAAGGCACGGGGCATCGACCTCACGGCGCTGCTCGCTGTGCCGCAGATGCCGCCAGGCACGCCACTGCGGCGGATCTGCGCTCAGGCGCCGGTGCTCGACGACGCGCTCGACTGGGGCCTGATCAAAGACGCACGCCACGTGATCGGCCACGGCGGGCGAATCAGCCTCGCGCGACCGGTGCTAAACGTCAACCGCTGCGTCGGAGGGCTGCTCTCGAGCGCGATCGCGAAGCTGCACGGCGCGGCGGGACTCGAAGCTGACTCGATCAGGGTCCAGTTCCGTGGCTCGGCCGGGCAGAGCTTCGGCGCCTGGCTAGCGCCCGGAGTCAGCT
>JBEKBL010000008.1:0-17916 GCA_050015415.1 Solirubrobacteraceae bacterium | reverse complement strand
CCCCTGCGTACACTGCCAGCGCCCGCTCGATCTGACCTGGAGCATCTGCCCCTACTGCGAGGCGGTCGTCTCGGATGCCGTCGCGACCAGCCGCCGTCGCGATAGCCTCGCCCGCGAAGCCCCGCCCCACTGACGGCGTCCACGCGCCGTCTACAGGGCTCGCACCCACCCGATCTCAAGGAGAACGCCTCGATGACCGAGCGCACGCTCATTCTTGCCAAGCCCGACGCATACGCGCGCAACCTGAGCGGTGAGATCATCGCGCGCTTCGAGCGCAAGGGCCTGCGCCCGGTCGCTCTGCGTGTCCTCACCGTTACACCCGAACTCGCGAAGCGTCACTACGCCGAGCACGCTGAACGCCCGTTCTTCGGTGAGCTCGTCGAGTTCATCACCTCGGGCCCGCTCGTGGCGATGGTATTTGAGGGCGAATCCGCGATCCAGGCGGCGCGTCAGCTGATCGGGGCCACCAACCCGCTGGAAGCGGCTCCCGGATCGATCCGCGGCGACCTGGCGACCCAGACCGGCGAGAACCTCGTGCACGGCTCCGACGGGCCGGACTCGGCCGCGCGCGAGATCGGGATCTTCTTCCCCGACCTTCCGTGAGGCTGGTGCTTGCGTCGCGCTCGCCGCAGCGCCGCGCGATCCTCGAGCGGCTCGGCGTCGATTTCGTCGTGCGCCCCGGCGATGTCGACGAGCTCGCGCACGGCGACCCGGACACGGTCGCGCGCGAAAACGCGTTGCGCAAGGCGGTTGCGGCGGCGCCCGGGGAAGGCGAGGTGGTGCTCGCGGTCGACACGATCGTCGCTCTCGACGGCAAGTTGTACGGAAAGCCGCACAGCGCGGCGGAGGCGCGTCGAACGCTCGGCGCGCTTTCGGGCCGGACTCACACCGTGATCAGCGGTGTCGTGCTGCTCGAGCGCGGTGGCGAGCCGCTCGTCGACAGCGCCGCGACCGCGGTGAGCTTCCGCGAGCTCGACCAGCGGCTGCTCGAGTGGTACGTCGCGAGCGGCGAGTGGCAGGAGCGCTCCGGCGGCTACGCCGTGCAACAGGCGGGCGGGGCCCTCGTGCGTCAGATCGAAGGGGACTACACGAACGTGGTCGGCCTACCGCTGGCGCTGCTGCTCGATGTCTGGCCGTCGCTGCTGGACGCCGACCCGACGCCTCCGGCGGTGCGCTAGACCCCGGTTTTGCAGCCTTTCTTGCGTGCGCGGGCAGGTTGGACAGGCGCTGAGGCGAAAAGGGGGTCAGTACAATCAGCTGAAGGTGGGGAACCCCCCTCCGCGATGGCTCGCCCGCACACGGGGGCCCGGAACGCGGCGCACCCGCCAAGTTCAGCGCCTCCACGATGGGCCTCTTTAGCCACATGACCGGTTTGGGCGGCCGCGATCTCGCGGTCGATCTCGGCACGGCCAACACGCTCGTGTACATGCGCGGCCGCGGCATCGTGCTCTCCGAGCCGAGTGTCGTCGCGATCGACTCGCGCACCGGTGAGGTGCACGCCGTCGGCATCGAGGCCAAGCGGATGCTTGGGCGCACCCCCGGCACGATCACCGCAATCCGCCCGCTCAAGGACGGCGTGATCGCGGACTTCGACGTGACCGAGGAGATGCTGCGCCACTTCATCCAGAAGGTCCACCAGAGCCGCTTTGCTCACCCGCGCGTCGTCGTCTGCGTTCCTTCCGGGGTGACCGGGGTCGAGAAGCGGGCGGTCGAGGAGGCGTGCCTTTCGGCCGGCGCGCGAGAGGCCTACCTGATCGAGGAGCCGATGGCTGCGGCGATCGGAGCCGGCTTGCCGGTCGGCGAGCCAACCGGCTCGATGATCGTCGATATCGGCGGCGGCACCTCCGAGGTGGCCGTCATATCGCTCGGCGGCATCGTCGTCTCGGAGTCGATTCGCGTTGCCGGGGACGAGCTTGACAACGCGATCATCAACTACGCAAAGCGCGAGTACAAGGTGCTGATCGGCCAGCAGACGGCGGAGGAGCTGAAGCTCGAGATCGGCTCGGCCTATCCGCTCCCCGAGGAGCTGCAGGCCGAGATCCGGGGTCGCGACATCGTCACCGGACTGCCGAAGACCGTTGTCCTGACGAGCGAGGAGATCCGTCTCGCGCTCGATGAGCCGCTGCAGCAGATCATCGGCGCTGTCAAGGTGACGCTGGACCGCACGCCGCCCGAGCTCGCCTCCGACATCATGGACCGCGGCATGATGCTGGCCGGCGGCGGCTCGCTGCTGCATGGCCTTGACGCGCGGATGCGCGACGAGACAAACATGCCGACGCACATCGCCGAGTCGCCGCTTACCTGCGTGGCCGTCGGATCGGGTCGCTCGCTCGAGGAGTTCGAGGTGATCCAGCGCACGAACCGCTCCGGACGCAAACGGACCCGCCGGCGCTAGGAGCTGGTTTGCGAATGATGGTGCACGTCGCCTGTCGTTGCGATGCGCCCGGCCACCGGCTGCGTAACCTTTAGCGCGGACGGCCTTCATCGTGCACCGAAAGCAAGTTCGTCGTCGCCGCGCAGTGCTCGCGCTGCTCGTGACGCTCTCAGTGATTCTGCTGAGCGCCTCGCTCGGCTCGTCCTCGGGTGGTCCGCTCGGCGGCGTCCAATCGGGTTTCCTCGACGTGTTCGCACCGATCCAGGAGGGGGTCAGCACGCTGCTGACGCCGGTGCGCGATGTCGTGAACGACATCGACGATGTAGTCAACGCAGTCGGCCAGCGCAACCGCTATCGCGCCGAGAACCAGCGGCTCCTGGCTCAAAACGCGCAGCTTCAGGCCGACCGCCGCCAGTACATCGCGCTGAGCAAACTGTTCACCCTCGACGCCGTGCTCGGCGTGTCGAGCTACGAGCAGGTGACTGCCCAGATCGCTGACGAGTCCCCGAGCGTCTGGTACTCGCACGTCATGATCGACGCCGGATCTGGCGCCGGCGTACGCGTCGGCGACGTCGTGATCGACGGCGACGGCCTCGTCGGTCGGGTGAGCACCGTCGCCGGCGACGCGGCCGAGGTGACACTGCTGACCGATGCGAACTCGGCGGTCGCGGCCCGCGATGCCAGGACCGGCACGTGGGGCATCGTCGAGCCCGCCGCCGGAAGCACGAGCCAGCTGCTTTTCGAGTTTCCCAGCAGCACGAACATCGCCCCGGGTGACCTCATCGTCACCGCCGGGACGAGCAGCCGGGGCCGCTCCGAGTTCCCGCCCGACATCCCGATCGGCGCCGTCACCAAGATCGACAGTGCTGCCGCGACGATCTCGCTCGAGCCGAACGCGAATGTGCGCCAGCTCGAGGACGTCCAAGTGCTGACACGCCTCAAGCCGCTCGCCCACGTCGCCGGCGTCTCGAAGCAGGGAGCGGGCTGATGCGATTCCGTGGCCGACGTCGCAAGCCTGCGCGCGCGTCCAACCCGCAGGCCGCGCAGATTCCCTCACGACTCACGTTCCGCCGGCGGCGTCCGCGCACCAAGCAGGCAGGGTCGCCATCCGACCGGCGCCTGTCGCGTCTTAGCTTCCGGCGCTCGTCCCGCCCGCAGGGGACGGCCGCGACAGTGGGAGGAATGCCGCGCCGCCTCAGCTTTCGCCGTCGATCAGCGACGGCGAACGGCGGAACCGATCGCCGTGCGCGGACGTTCCGGCGCGCGCGCCACAACCGGCTTGCCCCACTGCTGGACCGTCTGCCACTCCGGCTGACGCTCCGCCGCTCGAGCGCGAAGCCGGGAGCGACGAACGATCGCCCGCCACGCAGACTGTGGCTCCGGCGGCGTAAACGCGCGCAGGCGCCGGGACCGCCGAAGCGACGAACGTCGCCCGACGCGCTCGGCTTGGCCGTTCGGCTCGCCGCGCTTGGTTTCGCCGCCTGCATGCTGCAGCTCCTGATCGTCTCGCAGATATCGATCCTCGGGGTGAGTGCCGACGTCACGCCGCTCGTCGTCGTCGCTGCCGGCTTCCTCTGTGGCTCGCTACCAGGCGCCGTATTTGGCTTCGCGGTCGGTCTGTTCATTGACCTCGCGTTCGTGCAGGTGCTTGGCGTCTCCTCGCTCCTTTTCACGCTGATTGGCTACGGCGCGGGCCGAATGCGCGAGCTGCGGGCCCCGGCTGCCCCGCTCATGCCGCTCGCGCTCGGTGCCGGCGCGACCGCTCTCGCGCTCACCGGTTACGGCGCGATCGAGTTCATGCTCGGCGTCAACACGCCGGTCAGCTACGGGCTCGCCGGCGCGATCGTCGAGACCACGCTGCTCAACTCGCTGATCGCGATCCCGGTCTACGCGCTGACGCGGCGCTCGCTGCTTGGCGCGCTGCCGACCAGTGAGCGCACGGCCAACACGCCGACGACGAAGGGCGGGCTCAGCCCGCTCTCGCGCGCATGATCGAGCGTCCGCTCGAGCGACGCGCGCCGCTACCGCCGATGCTCGGTCGGCGCGTCGAGCTGCTCGGCGTGCTCGCCTGCGTGTTGCTCGCGGTGATCGCCTTCCGGCTCTGGTACCTGCAGGTCTTGACGGGTCGCCGGGATGTCGCGCTGGCGAACGCCAATGTCATCCGCAAGATCGCCATCCCCGCGCCGCGTGGCCTGATCCTCGACCGCAGCGGACAGGTGCTTGCGGGCGTGCGCTCGGCCGCCGTTGCAGCCGTCGCGTGCAACGAGCTCCCGGCCTCCGCGAGCAGCCGCGCACGGCTCTACAGCCGTCTCGCTGCTGCCCTGAAGCTGGCGGTTCAGCAGATCTCAAGGACGCTGACGCCCTGTGACAGCGTGGCGCCGATCACGATCGAGGCCGACATCCCGAGCTCAGCGCTGATCTACCTTGCCGAGCACAAGACGGACTTTCCCGGCGTGATCGAGGAGCAGACGGAGGTACGCGACTACCCGTATGGCTCGATGGCCGCGCAGGCCCTCGGATACGTCGGCGAGCTCAGCGCCCAGGACCTCGCAACCGGCAACTTCAAGGGCGTGCCGGCGGGCAGCATCGTCGGGCAGGACGGGCTCGAGTACCAATACGACCACTACCTGCTCGGCACCGACGGGACCCAGCGAGTCCAGGTCAACGCCGACGGCGAGCCGACCGGCAAGAGCCTCAGCCCGGTCGAGCCGCTCGCCGGCGAGAACCTCGAGACGTCGCTCGACCTCGGCCTCGAGCAGGAGGGCATGACGGCGCTCGAAGAGGGAATGAACCTTGCCCACCACAACGGCTACGCCGGCACCGCCGCCGCGTTCGTCGCGCTCGATCCCCGCAACGGGCAGGTCCTTGGGCTCGGCTCGCTGCCGTCCTACAACCCGAACGTGCTCTCGCAGCCGTTCATTTCGACGAGCGAGTACGACGCGCAGGAGTCCGGTGACTCGTTCGTCGACCGCGCCACCGCGGCGGCCTTCCCGACCGGCTCGACGTTCAAGCCGCTGGCGGCGCTCGCAGGTCTCGAGTCGGGCCTGATCACGCCCTCGACGCTGCTCGGCGGGACGCCGGCCAACGGCTGCGTCACGATCTCGGCGCAGCATTTCTGCAACTCGGCTGACGCCGATTACGGCGCGAACGACCTCGAGAAGGCGCTTGAGATCTCCGAGGACACCTACTTTTACGACCTGGGAGCGCAGGCAAACGCGCACGGGGACCTGATCCAGAACGTCGCCAAACGGCTCGGTCTCGGAGCGCCGACCGGGATCGACCTGCCCGGGGAGACCGGCGGCGACGTGCCGGACGCAGCCTGGGTCAACCGGCAGGACGCCGCATACCAGGCGGCGAACTGCGCGCACGGTAAGCACGGCGCCTTCTGCCCGACCGGCCCCTATGAGCCGTGGACGATCGGCCAGAACGTCCAACTGGCGACCGGTCAGGGCTACCTCCTGGCGACGCCGCTGCAGATGGCGGTGGCCTACTCCGCGCTTGCCAACGGAGGCTACGTCGTGACGCCGCACATCGGCCTCGCCGTCGAGGCTCCGAGCGGGAAGCTGCTCCAGCGCCTCCCGTCGCCGCCGGCTCGCGCGCTTCCCGCCGCCTATGACAACTACCTGACGACGATTCTCGCCGGACTCCACCTCGCCGCACAGGGATCGAGCGGAACGTCCGACGACGTCTTCGGGAACTTTCCGCGTCAGGTTTACGGCAAGACGGGCACGGCGCAGACGAACACCAATCCGAAGGACGACCAGTCGTGGTACGTCGCCTACGCTCCCGACCGCAAGCGGCCGATCGTCGTCGCTGTGACCGTCGAGCAGGGCGGCTTTGGGGACGAGGCTGCCGCCCCGGCGGCCCGTCTGATCCTTGCGAAGTGGTTCGGCCTCCCAGAGCGGGTCGTGCGCGGCACCTCGACCTCACTGTGATGAGCGTACGCACACTCCAGCCCGTCGCTCGCGCGCCCGGCCGCCAGGATCGCGCCATCTCCTTGCGGGCGCGACTCCTTACCTTCGACCCGCTGCTTGCACTCGCCGCCGCCGGCCTCGGCGCCTGCTCGCTCGTCGCGATCCATGGCGTAGCGCCCCAGTACGCGACCCGCCAGGCGGCCTACCTCGGCCTCGGCTTCGTCGTGATGCTCGCCGCGTCTCGCCTCGACTACTGGCGGCTGCGTGCGTTGAAATGGCCGATCTATGGCGCTCTGATCGTCGCGATTCTGCTCGTGATCGCCCTTGGCAGCCGCGTGAACGGCGCGAGCCGGGCGATCAGCCTGGGCGGCCTCTCCTTCCAGGCATCGGAGTTCGGGAAGGTCGCGCTGATCGTGTTCCTCGCTGCGCTCGTCGCCGACAGTCCCCGGCGGCAGTCGGCGAACGCGACGGCCGCGCGCGTCCTCGCCCTCGCGCTGTTGCCGGCGCTGCTCGTGATCAAGGAGCCGGACCTCGGCTCGGGCCTCGTCTACCTCGTGATCGCCTTCGCCGTCCTCTACATCGCCGGCGTCTCGGCACGCCAGCTCGGCATGATCGCAGGGGCGGGCGCCGTCGCGCTGGTGCTCGCACTCGTCGTAGCTCCGGCGATCGGCGTGCACGTCCTCGAGCACTACGAGGAGCAACGTCTGACAGGGTTTCTCAGCCCGTCGCAGAACCCCAAGTCGTATGCCTATCAGCAGGTCCAGTCGGTCATCGCGATCGGCTCAGGCGAGAAGACCGGTCGCGGCGCGGGCGCCACGCAGACCTCGCTGGGCTTGGTCGGGAGCGAGGCGCCAACGGACTTCATCTTCACAGTTGTCGGCGAGCGTCTAGGCTTTGTCGGTGCTGCAATCGTCATGTCGCTCTACGCGCTGATGATCTGGCGGACGCTACGCATCGTGGCAAATGCCAAGAATCTTTTCGCCGCGCTGATCGCCGGGGGTGCCGTGGCGATGATCATGTGCCAGGTGTTCGTGAACGTCGGAATGGCGGTGGGCATCATGCCGATCACCGGCGTCACCCTGCCGCTGATGAGCTACGGCGGCTCCTCGGTCTTGACCACATTCCTTACCCTCGGCCTGCTGCAGTCGATCTACGGGCGGGCCCGCGCAGGAAACGCGTCCGGAGGACGCGAGCTGCGCTTCTAATAGAAATGGATAATTTCAGTGAAAAAGCAAGTCTTAGTGAGCGTCGCTCGCGGCGAGACGCGCGTTGCGCTGCTCGAAGCGACCGGCTCGCCCGGCGCATCCAAGCGACGCGGGGGCGCGAACGTCGATCGCGCACGCGGATATCGCGTAGCTGAGCTTTACCTCGAGCGGCGCGGTGCGCGTTCGATCGTCGGGAACATCTACAAGGGCGTCGTCGACAACGTCCTCGTCGGACTGGAGGCCGCCTTCGTCGATATCGGCCTCGATAAGAACGGCTTCCTGCATGTCGATGAGATCGTGCTGCCGGGCGTCGAGGCGCCGCGCCGCGGCCGCGGCAACGGCAAGGACGCGCAGGACATCTCCGAACTGCTGAAGCCGGGCCAGGAGGTTGTCGTCCAGGTCGTCAAGGACCCGCTGAAGACCAAGGGCGCGCGTCTTTCGATGGATCTCACGATCGCCGGCCGCTACATGGTGTACACGCCGACCGGCGAGGGAGTCGGCGTGTCACGCCGACTCGAGGACCGCGAGCGTGAGCGGCTGCGGCGCGAAACCGCAGGCCTCGATCTACGCGGTGGCGGCGCGATCGTCCGCACTGCTGCGCACGGTGCCGCGCGCGCCGACTTCGAGCGCGAGCTGCTCTACCTGTTCAAGTTGCACGAGGTGCTCGAGAAGCGCGTCAGTGAAGCAAAGGCCCCTGCGCTCGTCTTCCAGGAGGCTGATCTCTCCGTGCGCGTGGTGCGAGACATCTTCTCCGAGCATTTCGAGCGCGCGGTCGTCGACGATGCCGAGCAGCACCACCGGCTCGTGTCGTTCTTCAGCCGCACTGCGCCCGAGCTTGTCGATCGCGTTGAGCTGTACGACGGCAGCGTTCCGCTACTCGACGCCTACCGCGTCACCCCCGTGATCGAGACGATGATCGGACGTCGCGTCGATCTGCCAAGTGGCGGCTACCTGATGATCGACTACGCCGAGGCGCTCACCGTGATCGACGTCAACACCGGCTCCTTCATCGGGCGCGGCAAGGGCGCGCGGTTGGAGGACACGATCACGAAGACGAACCTCGAGGCGGCCGATGAGGTGGTCAACCAGCTGCGCCTGCGAGACATCGGCGGGATCATCGTCATCGACTTCATCGACATGGCGCGCGCGCGCAACCGTGACGCGGTGATGAAGACCCTGCGCAAGGCGCTCGACGAAGACCGCACGAAGACGTTCACGGCCGAGATCTCCAAGCTCGGCTTGGTCGAGATGACGCGCCAGAACGTGACCGAGGGAATCCGCGAGATCATGACCCGGCCCTGCCCGACGTGCAACGGCGACGGGGTGATCCGCTCGGAGGAGACGATTTCGATCGAGTTCGAGCGTCGCATGCGCGAGGTCGCCAGCGCGGCGCCGCGTGAGGTCGAGGCCTTCCTGGTGCAGATGAACCCGCGCGTCAGCGCCCAGTTCACGGGGCACGGAGCGCGCGTGCTGCATGCGCTGGAGGAGAGCACCGGTAAGCGCTTCCATTTCGAGGGCTCCGAGGGGCTTGCGCTCGACCACTTCGCCGTCACCTTCGAGGGCACGAGCGAGGAGGTTCTCGAACGTGCGGTGCCGTTCCGCGCAGGCGACGAGGTGCTGGTCGAGATCGTCGAGCCGCACATGTACGACGCCGACGACGGCGTCGCCAAGATCGACGGCTACATCATCTCGGTGCGCGGAGCTTCGCGCCAGGTCGGCCAGAAGCTGATGGTCCGGATCGAGGACGTTGGGCGCACGGCCGCGCGGGCACAGCCGTTGGACGAGCTACCGACGAACGGCGACGCCGACGAGGATGACGTACAATCAGCGGCTCGGCGCCGCGGCCGCAGAGGCGGACGGCGCCGTTCGGCTGAGAAGGAGCCGGCCAGCGACCAGGCTTGAACGGCGCTGACCAACACGACCATGTACGCGATCGTCAAGACAGGTGGCAAGCAGTACCGCGTCGAGCAAGGCCAGACCCTGCTCGTCGAGCGGCTGCCCGACGCCGAGGGCGCGACGGTCGCGCTCGTCCCGCTGCTCTACCGCTCGGACGACACGGTGTTCGACGCCAAGGGCCTCGCAGGCGTGGAGGTCTCGGCGAAGGTTCTCAGCCACGTGCGCGGCAAGAAGTTGCGGATCTTCAAGTTCAAGCCGAAGCGTGGCTACAAGCGCCGCACCGGCCACCGCCAGGAGCTGACCAGAATCGAGGTCACCAAGATCGGCGTCCGCGGCGCTCGCTCGGGTGGCGTAAAGGCCACGGCCAAGGTGGGGTCAGATGGCGCATAAGAAGGGACTCGGTTCGAGCCGCAACGGCCGCGACTCGAACGCCCAGCGCCTTGGCGTCAAGACGTTCGCCGGCCAGACCGTGACCGGCGGCGAGATCATCGTGCGCCAGCGCGGCAGCCGCTTCAAGGCTGGCGAGGGCGTCGGCATGGGCAAGGACGACACGCTCTACGCCCGCGCTGCCGGCAAGGTCCGTTTCTCGGTCGGGCGTCGCGGTCGCGTCGTCTCGATCGACCCGCCGGACTAGCCGGCGGCCCGTCTCCCGGCGGTTCCGATCACCGACCGGTGTCGCCCGCCGACTGTCGACGGCGGGACGCCGCCCAGCGACCCGCCTGCGCGCTTCTGCTACAAGCAGGGTATGGCTGGCGCGACACAGGAGCTCGACCCGGCGGTGAGCACGGCCCAACTTGCTGACTCGCTCGACGAGATCGGCCGTCGCAACCAGGTCATGGATGGTGCGATCACCCCATTGATGACGGGGACGCGGGCGGTCGGGCGTGCCGCCACCGTGCAGTTCGCCCCGGTCGAACACGATACGGACGAGCCTTACGAGGCTGCAATACCTTTCGTCGACGGACTAGAGCCGGGAGCGATGGCTGTTATCTCATCGGCCGGCTCGACCCGCACCGCCTTCTGGGGTGAGCTTTTCTCCGCGGCCGCGATTGGACGCGGTGCCGCGGGCGTCGTCTGCGACGGCTACGTCCGCGATACCGCGAAGGTGCGGGCGCTCGGCTTTCCAGTCTTCGCGCCCGGAGCACGGCCGATCGATTTTCGCGCCCGCATGGAGATCACCGGCGCTGGTCGACCGGTCATCTGCGGCGGCGTCCTCGTCAATCCCGGCGAGCTCGTGCTCGCGGACGACGATGGCGTGGTCGTGGTGCCCGGCGACGTGGAGGCAGCGGCGATCGAGCGCGCGAACGACCGCGCGAGGCGTGAAACGACGGTGCTCGACGAGCTCTTGCGCGGCGCGACCCTTCGGTCGGTGTGGACTGCCTACCGGGTACTGTGAGGAAGCGTGCCTGCGAACTCTGATATTGCGCCGGCGAACCCGGCTCCCTACGTCCGCCTGGCTCCCGGCGATAACGTCGTCGTGCTGACGCGTCACGTCGAGAGCGCGGAGCACATCCCCGGCTTGTCCGGCGACGTCTGGTTGGTCGCGGCGCGTCTGGACGCCGGCAACAAGCTGGCCGCCGTGCCGATCGCGGCAGGCGAGCGTGTCTTCAAGATCGGTGTCCCGATCGGAACCGCAACTGCCGGGATCGCGCCGGGAGAGCATGTGCACTCGCACAACCTGCGCAGCGATTACATTCCGATCGATGCTGAGGGGACCCGCGGTGCTGGCGAACACTGAGTGGCCCGCCTATCAGCGGGCTGACGGACGCAAGGGAATCCGCAACGTCGTCGCGGTTGTCTACCTCGTCGAGTGCGCTCACCACGTAGCGCGCGAGATCGCGGCTCCCTACGGCGAGCAGGGCGTCCACGTCGTCGGGTTCCCCGGCTGCTATCCGAACGATTACGCGTTCCGAATGCTGTCGCGCATCTGCACGCACACGAACGTCGGCGCGGTGCTGCTCGTGTCGCTCGGCTGCGAATCGTTCTCTCGCCAGGAGCTGCAAGCCGTCGTCGCCGAGAGTGGTCGCCCAGTGGAGACGCTCGTAATCCAGGACTGCGGTGGGACCCGCAGCACAGTCGCGCTCGGGCGTTCGTGGGTCGAGGGTCAGCTCGAGTCCTTGGCTGCGGCTCCGCGCACCACGATGTCGTTCGGCGAGCTGACTGTGGGGACCGTCTGCGGTGGCAGCGATGGGACGAGCGTTATCACCGCGAATCCGGCGGTCGGCCGTGCCTTCGACCTGCTGGTCGGCGCCGGCGCCACCTGCATTTTCGAGGAGACGCTCGAGATGGTCGGCTGTGAAGAGCACCTCGCCGAGCGAGCCGCCACGCCGGAGCTGGCCGGCGAGTTGCGCGCAGCGGTCGTCAAAGCCGCGCGCTACAGCGTCGCCATGGGTTATCCAAGCTTTGCTGCGGGCAACGCGACCGGGGGGTTGACGACGATCGAGGAGAAGTCTCTCGGCGCCTACAGCAAGAGCGGACACGGGCCGGTGTGTGGATTGATCAAGCCGGGCGATGTGCCTGACGCAAGCGGCCTCTACCTGCTTGACGTCGTACCCGATGGAGACGTGCGGTGGGGGTTCCCGAACATCAACGACAGCGTCGAGATCGCTGAGCTCATCAGCTGCGGATCGCACCTGGTTCTCTTTACGACCGGACGCGGGTCAGTGGTCGGATCGGCGATCGCCCCCGTGATTAAGGTCTGCGCGAATTCGGAGACATACGCGCGGTTGAGCGAGGACATGGATGTCGACGCGGGACGGATCCTGACCGGCGGCGCGTCGCTCGATTGCGTAGCCGAGGAGATCTGCGATCTCGTCGCTGAAGTGGCCGGCGGCGTGCCCAGCGCCTCCGAGAGCCTCGGTCACCGCGAGTTCGTGCTCGGCTACAAGTCGTTCGAGCCGATCGGTCCGGCCTGTCATCCGGCGCCGCTCGCGATGGCTCGCGGCTAGCGCTGCCGCGAATCGCGGGGGGACTTTCGTCGGAACCTGCGCGGGCGCTGCTGCGAGGCCACCTGCAGGCCTCCAGCGGCGGCGACTGACGGCCGCGAAAACCGCAAAGATCGGGTCAAAGCGCCGGTCCAGGCCTAATCTCCCGAACATTTTGCGGTTGTGGTTTGACAAACATGGGGTCATTGATATAGAACTGCCGAGCAGTATCGTGCGGTCCCGAGGGTCCGCAAACAGCCATTGAGGAGAGAGCAATGCGAATTCCTAACCGGCTTGGCCGGCTTGGCGTCGTCGCTGCCGCCGTGGTAGCCGCCGCAGCTGTTGCGGCGCCATCCATAGCCTCGGCGAAGACGACGAAATCAATCAAGATTGGCGTCGACCTGACGTATAACAACACCGCCTTCTGGACGGCGTACATCAGTTACGAGCAGCAGTACGCGAAGCAGTACCACGTCCAGTTGCTCGGCCCGCTGCTCGCGGGGACAAATGCCAGCCTGCAGAACTCACAGATCGAGGATCTCGTGAATGAGGGCGCAAAGGCCGTCATCATCAACCCTGAGACCGCGACCAGTCTGGTGCCGGCGATCAACTACGCCGCCAAGCACCATGTGCAGTTGATCTCGGTCGACACGATCGTCGGCAAGGGCCACGTCTACATGGTCGTCCGCGCTTCGAACCTCATTTACGGTGAGGATGCGTGTGCCTACTTCGCCACGAACATCAAGTCGGGCTATGTGGTTGACCTGGAGGGCGACCTAACGTCGTCCAACGGCGCCGACCGCACGAACGGCTTCAACCAATGCATGCAGGAGAACGCCCCGAACGTCACAGTCCTGTCGGATCCAACCGTGTGGGTGGCCGCGACAGCGACGAGCGACACGCAGACGGCGCTCGACGCCTACGGGTCACAGCTCAAGGGGATCTACGATCAGTACAGTGGGCCCGATCCGGCGGCGGTAGCGGCTGTTGCAGCCAAGGGCCTCACGGGCAAGGTGTCGATCATCGGCGACGACGGCGTCGCGTATGAGATGTGTTACATCAACAGTGGCCTCATGGCGGGAGCTCAGTCACAGCCTGCCAACCTCTACGCCCAGGGCGCAGTTGAGTACGCCGTGGACGCAGCCAAGGGCGTCAAGCTCAAGGTCGGAGAGAAGGGCATTGGTGCTCCCTCGCTTCAGGACGTGAGCTTCTTGGGCGACACCAACCTCGGTGACCCGATCGTTGGGCCGCTCGTCACGAAGACGGCGGATACGTTCAACGTTCAGTCCATCGCCGGTGCGCCGGGCAAGTTCACGAGCATTCCGGTAACTAATACCTCGCTATGGGGCAACGTTTACGGCAGCGCGCACGGTGGCGACTGCGCTGGCGTTTCGGCACCCAGCGGGGTGACGCTGACGGCTCCCTAGTACAGCTGGAGATGAGTAGAGTCCCTTCCTGTCAGATCATCACTGGCAGGAAGGGCTCTGCCTCGCCCGTTTGAGTAGTGGCACTCACCTCGATAACGCGTTGACTGGTCCGGCAACCCGATGAACTCAAGAGGCGCACCTGCGATGAGCGCAGCGCACCCAGTCGTTGAAGCGATCGGCGTCAGCAAGCGTTTCGCCAGCACACAGGCCCTGCTGGGCGTCGATACAGCGCTTCAGACAGGGCGCTGCCTCGGCCTCGTAGGCCGCAACGGGGCCGGCAAATCGACGTTGGTGTCGATCCTCTGCGGCCTGCGCGCCCCCGATACCGGGGAGGTTCGCTTCGACGGCGAGCCGGCTCCGCCGCTCGCCGACATCGGTGCGTGGCGGCAGCGCATCTCAACCGTTTTCCAGCACTCGATGGTGGTCCCTCAGCTGACCGTCGCGGAGAACATCTTCCTTGGTGAACAGCCAGGTACGCACGGCTTCGTCAACTGGCGCGGGATGCGCGCCGAGACGCGCCGAGTGTTGCGCGAGTGGGACTTCAACGTCGATCCCGATGTGGAATGCGGCACACTCACGGTCGAGCAGCGCCAGATCGTCGAGATTGCCGGCGCGCTTGTGCGAGGCACGCGCATCCTCATGCTCGATGAGCCGACCGCGGCGCTCGAGCGCGACGGCGTACGCCGGCTCTTTGACCGTGTACGTAGCCTGGTGGCCGGCGGTGTCGCGGTTCTCTATATCTCGCACCATCTCGAGGAGGTCTTCGAGATCTGTCAAGACGTCGTCGTGCTGCGTGACGGCGAGGTGGTACTGACCGCGCCGACCCCGAAGCTGACGGAAGATCAACTCGTCAGCGCGATGGTCGGAGACATCGAAGCACCGGCCGCGGCGCGGACTGCTTCTCCTGCTGCGCGGCGCAACGGCAAAGCGCCTTCCGAGGAGCTGCTCGTGGCGAGCGACATCGTGGCAGGATCGACGCGCGGCTCGCTGCTTGGCGCCTCTCTGACCGTGCACGCCGGCGAGCGCGTCGGTCTCACGGGACTGCTGGGAGCCGGCGTGGCAACGCTCGGTCGGGTGATCGTGGGGGCGCACGAATACCAGTCCGGTTCGGTCCGCTTCAACGGTAAGGCGCTACCACCCGGTCGCCCGGACGCGGCGCTCGCCGCCGGGATCGGCTACATCCCAGAGGACCGCTGGCTCGAGGGCTTCGTCGGCGGGCTCGGGATCTCCGAGAACATGACGATGAGCATCGCGCCGCGTCTGTCCGGACGGCTGGGGTTCCTCACCCCAGCCAAACGGACTGCGGCGGCGCGCCCGCTCGCCAAAGAGCTTTCACTCGTGTCGCGCGGCCTGAATCAGGAGGTCGATGAGTTGTCGGGCGGCAATCAGCAGAAGGTCACGGTTGCGCGCGCACTGGCGAGCGAGCCGAAGCTGATCGTTGCGATCACGCCGACGCGAGGAGTGGACGTCGCTTCGAAGGAGTTGCTGCTCGGGGCGCTCGCCGAGATCACGCGGGCGACTGGCGCCAGCCTGCTGCTGGCAAGCGATGAGTTTGATGACCTGCAAATCTGCGATCGCGTGATCGTGCTCGTGCGCGGCCAGGTGTTCGCCGAGTTCACCGAGCCGCCGTACGACACCGAGGAACTGATTGCAGCTACCGAAGGGCTCGTGCCCGTGGGGAGCAAATTATGACCGAAGTCCGCGAACCGGAGACCGCCACCACCAGCGAGCCCAGCCTGTCGTTTGAGAAGCGAAGTCGCCGGGTGGCTGCGGTGGCATTCGTGCGCGGCGCGGCTCTGCTGCCCGTGATTGGCGTGCTCCTGATCATCGGCGCGGCCGCCAGCCCCGTCTTCTTCACAGTCTCGAACCTGGCCGGCGTCGGCCAGCAGGCTTCGGCGCTCGGAATGGTCGTCATCGGCGAGTCCCTGATCATCATGATCGGTGGCATGGACCTGTCGCTGGAGTCGACGTTCGGCCTCGCGCCGATGGTCTCGGCATGGCTGATGGTGCCGCTCGCGGCCTTCGGCGCCGGCACCCTATGGGGCTGGGTGCCCGGCATCCTCGTGCTGCTCGGTGTCGGCGCCGTAGTCGGCCTTATCAACGGCTTCGCGATCGTGAAATTCCGCCTCAACGGCTTCATTTGGACGCTCGCGATGACGATCATCCTCTATGGCGTGATGACTGGCATCACGAATGGCCAATCGCTGCCCGACGAGCCGGCAGAGTGGAGCTACCTCGGCTCGGCATACTGGGGCCAGATTCCGGTGTCGCTGGTCTTCACCGTCCTGGTCTTCGTCGGCGTCGGCCTGTTCCTGCGCTACCACCGCTGGGGGCGCGACATCTATGCGGTGGGCGGTAACCGCGCGGCAGCGCGTGCCGCAGGCATTCGCGTCGACCGGATCCGCATTGGCGTATATGTCGCCGGCAGCGTGCTTGCCGCGATCGGCGGCCTGATGGAAGCCGGTCGCGATCTGTCGGTTGCAAGCACGCAGGGCTACGAAGAGGGAATCATCTTCAACGTCTTCGCGGCCTCTGTCATCGGCGGCGTGAGTTTGAAGGGCGGGCGCGGCGGCATGCTCGGCGCGGGTCTGGGCGTCATTCTCCTGGCCCTCGTGCAGAACGTCCTCGACCTTGGCCAGGTCAACAACTACTGGATCGACGCGATCGACGGAGCGGTGATCCTGTTCGCGCTGATCATGGCGCGCGTGATCGGCGGTGAGGCGGCTGCCGACTGAGGCTCGCTCACGAGCGAGCCGACCGTCACAGCAGCCCGCCTACAGGCTGTTCGCGCAGCGCGTAAGACCGATGCTGCGCATCGCTGTCCCGGCCACGGAGTAGGCGCTACCGCCATCGAGTGCTATTGCATGCACTTTCCTTGCGTTGCGGGCGCGCGCTGCTCTGTAGAGCTGGTGTAGCAGCATGACATCCGTGCGGGCACTGCTCAGCGCTTTCGCGTAGGTGCTCTCCTCGCTTGCAGGCGCTTGCAGGGCGCTCAGCTGTGTGAGCTGCTTCTCGTAGATCGGCAGCTGGTCATTGATGTCAAGAGCAAGCTTCGCAAGTGTGCCACCGATCGCCGGAACCGCTGCGAGCGATCGGCTTGTGTTCGCGCAGATCGCGTTGACAGTGCTGGCGAACGGGCGCTTCGAGCCACTGCTCCCACCGCAGCCGGCGACGACCAGCCCAACCACGGCGATCGTTGCCGCAAACCGGACGTCTGCCACGGGTCCCCGTGTGTGCCGGTCGCGCGAGCACGCCGACCGGTTCGCGGCCGTCGTGGGAACCCTCTGCGAACGCTTAACGGCGCGCCACATCGTCAGCCTGCGGCAGCGCACTTTCCTGCCAGAGCTCTTCCGGAATTGGGAGCTTTAGAAGGTCTAGATCCGTCTCGAGCTCGGCTTCCGACCGCGCCCCCAGGAGGACGCTCGAGATCGCCCGGTGCCTGAACGGAAATTGCAGTGCGGCGGCCGCGAGTGGCACACCGTAGCTTGCACAGGTTTCTTCGAGCGCGTCCCGCTTGGCGATCATCTCCGCTGGTGCGGGCGCGTAGTCGAATGTGGCCCCACCCGAGAGCAGGCCGCTGTTGAGCACGCCTCGCGCACGCCGGGAGCAGTTCGATGCCGGCGGAATCGTCGAGCAGGGTGTAACGGCCGGCGATCAACACGCAGTCGATGGCGGCCTCGTTGACGAACGTCAAGGCCGTATCCACGCTCTTGGTCCCGACACCGATCGTGTCGACGTAGGCGCCCAATATCGCGACTGCCCCGAGGGCCGCCTCGATGTGATCCTCTGGGTCGTGAATCAGCGCAACATCGATCCTCTCGAGTTGCAGCCGCTCGAGGCTCTCCTCGAGCGATTGCCGGATCCCGGCGGCGCTGAAATCAACCTTGGGTGCGAGCGCCGGCGTCCCGCTGAAGGACGGATCCGGTGTTCCCGGCACCAGAAAACGTCCGATCTTTGTCGACAGAACGAATTCGTCGCGCGGACGGCCGCGCAGTGCCGCGCCGACCCGTCTCTCGGACAGTCCGGCGCCGTAGGCCGGTGCCGTGTCGAAGTAGCGCACGCCGGGAGCAGTTCGATGCCGGCGGAATCGTCGAGCAGGGTGTAACGGCCGGCGATCAACACGCAGTCGATGGCGGCCTCGTTGACGAACGTCAAGGCCGTATCCACGCTCTTGGT